>NZ_JBEZEH010000003.1:38335-92131 GCF_040648775.1 Micromonospora sp. NPDC049089 | reverse complement strand
GGGGGGGGGGGGGGGGCGGGGCCCCGCCCCCCCCCCCCCGCCGGCCAGGGCGAGCAGGCCGACGGTGAGTAGGTGCAGGCACCAGGTCAGCGTGCGGGTGGCGGGCGTCAGCACCGCAGCGGTGGTCTTCACAGTTCTTCCAGCCTAAGCGGCGATTCCCGCGCGATGCCTCCATCGAAAGTTAGAGCCGGCGTGCAGCCTTTCGACCCGCCACATGCTGTCCTGCGCCAGAAGCAGACCCGGGGGGTCAGCGGCGACGGTAGAGGCCTACCGAAATTCACCTTCACCAAAGGCGGGTCAAAGCGATGTTCGTCGCCTGGAGAGATCTGAAGTTCGCCAAAGGGCGCTTCGCCCTGATGGGGACCGTTATCGTGCTGATCACTCTGTTGGTCGGGCTGCTGTCCGGGTTGACCGCCGGCCTCGGTCAGCAGAATGTCTCAGCGATCACCGGCCTACCGGCCGACATGATCGCGTTCGCAGCGCCCGGCAAGGGCGAGAAGCCGTCATTCGCCAACTCCACCATCGCGCAGAAGCAATGGCAGCAGTGGGCGACTACCCCGGGCGTGAAGCGGGCGCAGCCGCTGGGCATCACCACCACCAAGGCCACCGCCGGCACCAGAAGCACCGCGGCGTCCGCCTTCGGCGTCCAGCCGGGGTCGACCCTCGCACCGGCCACCGACCAGATCGGCGAGCACGCGGCCGTGCTGTCCGTGACCGCCGCCGAGAATCTTGGTGTCGCCCGGGGCGACACCTTCACCCTGGCAGGGCAGCAGGTGAGCGTCGCCGCCGTCAGCGGTGACGCCTCCTACAGCCACACCCCCGTCATCTGGACCAGCCTGGACCTGTGGCAGAAGCTCGCCCCGGCGACCGACGCCAACGACGGCCCCACCGCCACCGTCATCGCCCTGAACATCACCTCCGGCGCCGATGTTCAGGCCGCCGACGCCGCCGCGGGCACCAGGACGGTCTCCACGGCTGACTCACTGTCCGCAATCGGCTCCTACACCTCCGAAAACGGCTCACTGCAGCTCATGCGCGGCTTCCTGTTCGCGATTTCCGCCCTGGTCATCGGCGCCTTCTTCACCGTCTGGACCATCCAGCGCAGCGGCGACGTCGCCGTCCTCAAGGCGCTGGGTGCCTCCACCGCGAACCTGCTCAAGGACGCCCTCGGTCAAGCCGTGGTCCTGCTGACCGGCGGAACCCTGCTCGGCACCGCCCTGGCCGCTGGCCTCGGCGCGCTTGTCGCCGGCGCGGCCGTGCCGTTCCTGCTCACTCCCACCACCATTCTCGTCCCGGCCGCCGTGATGATCGCGCTCGGCGCGCTCGGCGCCGCCCTGTCCATCCGCCGCATCACCTCCGTCGACCCACTGACCGCCCTGGGGAGCGCCCGATGAGCCTGCACCTGCACGACGTCACCCTCACCTACCCCGACGGCGACACCCGCCTGACCGCCCTCGACCAGGTAACCCTGACCGTGCCCAAGGGCAGTCTGACCGCCGTCGTCGGACCGTCCGGCTCGGGCAAGTCCAGCCTGCTCGCCGTCGCCGCCACCCTCATCACTCCGGACTCCGGCACCGTCACCATCGACGGCACCACCACCAGCGGCATGACCCACGGCGAACTCACCACCCTGCGCCGCAACAAGATCGGCATCGTGTTCCAGCAGCCCAATCTGCTGCCATCGCTCACCGCGGCCGAACAGCTCCAGGTCATGGCACAACTCGACGGCCGCTCCCCGGCCAAGGCCCGCAGCCGGGCGATGCAACTCCTCGACTCCGTCGGCCTCGCCGCCCAGGCAGCCCGGCGCCCCCACCAGTTGTCCGGCGGCCAACGACAACGCATCAACATCGCCCGCGCACTGATGAACGACCCCACCGTGCTGCTGGTCGACGAACCCACCAGCGCTCTGGACCGCGAACGAGGCGCCACCATCATCGACCTCATCACCCGCCTCACCCACCAGGAGGCCACCGCCACCGTTCTCGTCACCCACGACCGGACCCACCTCACCGCGGTCGACCAGATCACCAAGGTCCAGGACGGCCGACTCACCATGTCGGCGCTGACGCGGGGAGCGCGCGCGTAGACAGCCACGCGGACGGTAAGAACTGGTGGGAACCGTCCGTTGTCGCTCCGCTATCGCGTATTCCGTAGGCCACCGAACCGGTCCTCACGGTGAGCCGACCCTTGATGCACGACGAGCCTCGAGTCGTACGCCTCAACCCGGCGGACCGGCCAGGCATCCTCCGCGGTCTCGAAGTAGTACGTCGCACAGCCAAGATGTCGTACTCGTCGCCCCCGTGATGTGCTCCACCGGCGACGGAAGTAACGGTTCACCACGAAAGACTTCAGTCCTGGCTTGGCATGCCGTCTTCAAGCGTGGGGCTCAGCCGCTGAGATCAATGCTCGCCAGGGCCGAGGAACAGCTCGGCCAGCCGGGGTAGCCGCCTCCGCATCTCGTCATCGTTGTCGAAGTCGAAGTCCTCACCCATGTCGGGCTCGCGGGCCTCGTCGATGCCATTCGCAGCGTGCTGGCGGGCCTTCATCGCTTCGTAGAAGGCGTCGTCGTTACCACCTGTGACCTGCTCGTAGGCCTCGCTGGCTACGTAGTTCACCGACTCGGCGAACAGCGTGCCGTCGTCGTCCTCGGCCGCCGCTTGTCGTACCGCGGGATGGTCAGCCAGTCCGTCGGGCGAGGCCAGGACACGCTCGTACCACTCGCGCCCCAGCGCGATGACTCCCGCCCGGAAATCTATGAAGCTGTCGTCCGAGCATCCACCGCCGATCAGGTACGCAGCCGCCCACACGTCCCAACGGTAGAGCGCGTCATGGAGCTGATCGAACAGCTCCTGGAACTCGAGGATGCCCTCCGATGATGTAGCGGCCAAACGCGTCACCAGTGCCGCGGCAACGGCCTCACCGTCGTCGCCGGTCCGCCCGTCGAGACCCGCCCCGGCCGACCTTACGACCGCCCAAAACTCATCAACGTCCACGGCGCGAGAGTCTCCCACGACCAACTGACACAACTCATCCCTTGCAACCCAGGCACCAGTCGCGAGCAGCCGCTCAAGCCCTCCTGACCCTGAACATGCGTCGATGGGCGCGAGCCGGTCGATACGGACAGCGGTTGTCTCGGCAGGTGTAGGGGTAGGGGCGCAGACCGCCAGCGCTCGAAGCCATTCGCTACGCACCATGAGGGCGTCGCCGAACGCCGGTCACGCGAAGGTCGTCGCCGGCTCGGTGGGGTCCGGTTGGGAGGTGCACGGATGAGTTGCCGGCTGGCGGCACATGCCGTGTGCATTGAGGAGGGGCGTGTGCTCCTCGCCCGTTATGTTTCGGCGACGGGGGACACGAACTGGACCCTTCCGGGTGGCAAGGTTGAGCAGGCGGAGGATCCGTTCGATGCTGTGGTGCGGGAGGTCGCCGAGGAGACGGGCTGCGTTTCGGTGGTCGAACGCCTGCTAGGCGTGGACTCGCGGGTGATTCCTGCCGCTGAGACGCGTCTGGGGATCGAGCATCAGAACGTCGGTATCTTTACCAGGTCCGGATCACTGGTGGTGTCCTTCGGCCCGAGGCGAACGGCGAGACCGCCGAGTCGGTCTGGACATCGATCTCAGATGTCGCCGGTCTGTGCCGGTCGTCGCTGGTCGATGTCGGTCTTGCGCTGGCGCGAACGCTTCCGGCGACCGGTCACGTCTCTCCGGTTGCGGTCGGCGGCCTGATTCGGCACTGACGCGCCGTCCGGGCGACGACAGAGAGAACAGTGAGTAGTCAGTGAGCTTGGAGATGGCTCACTGTTGGGTCCTCAAGCCGACCCGGCCTCGTCTCGAACTCGTTGCAACCCGCGGGGGTTCGAATACTCAGGAGGGCTGAGTATTCGTCATCAGGTGGCCGGCTCGACCGACCCCTAGTGTTGCCGCGTGGTGACATTCCTGCGTCGGTGGACCCTGCGGGCCGCGAGCTTCGCCCTGACCTGGCTCTACACCCTCTACCGGATCCATCCGGCGGTGTGGCGGCTCACGGCACGTCAGTACCGTCCCTACATGGGCCGCTTCGCCCGGCTACACGCCTGGATGACCTGCCAGTTCGCCGCGATCGACGTGCCCGCGTACGGCGTCTTTCTCCGCCGCCACCACTGGCGGTTCCGCTGGTTCGATCTGTCGTCCTACCCGCCCACCGACAAGCGGTCGTACGTGCAGGCGTACCCGGAGGCGCAGCGTTGTCGGCACGGGCAGATCGAGATCGCCGGCAGCGTGGTCGACGAATCGTCGGGCTCGTCCGGCCAGCCGTTCAACTGGATCCGCAGCCGCCGCGAGCTGCGCTCGGTGCACAAGAACCTGGCCGGCTACGCGACAATGGTGTTCCCGTCCGAGCGGCGCTTCGTCATCAACGCGTACTCAATGGGCGCCTGGGCCACCGGGACCAATACCGGCATCGCCATGTCGGCGATCGCGATGGTCAAGAACACGGGGCCCGACCTGCGGAAGATCGTCGACACCCTGTTGTACTTCGGCCCCGGCTTCGACTACATCGTCACCGCCTACCCACCGTTCCTCAAGCACCTGCGCGACAAGCTCGACGCCGATGACTTCCCCTGGGCCGAATACCGCATCAGCGGACTCGTCGGCGGTGAGGGGATGACCGAAGCGCTGCGCGACTACCTGGAGGAGCGCTTCGTCAAGGTGCGTTCCGGCTACGGGGCCAGCGACCTCACCATCGGCATGGCCGGGGAGAGCGACTTCAGCGTCTGGGTCCGCCGACAGCTGCGTACCGACGCCGCGCTGCGGACCGCGCTGCTCGGCGCCGACGAGCACCGGCTGCCGATGGTCTTTCAGTACAACCCGCTGGAGACCTACCTGGAGACCACAGCGGACCACGAGGTGCTCTGCACGATCAACTCCACGGCGATGCTCAATCCCCGAGTCCGCTACAACATCGGCGACGAGGGCCGGCTGATCTCGTACCCGGATGTCCTGGCCGCGATCGCCGATCCCGCGGCGCGGGCCGCCGCGGACCGTGCCTGGCAGGTCGACCGGATGCGTCTACCACTGCTGTTCCTGTACGGCCGCAAGGACAGCACGATCTCCTATATGGGCGCCAACATCTACCCGCAGGACGTCGAGTATGGCCTCTATGCGGGCAATCCCCAGGCGCACCTGCTGCAGAGCTTCTGCCTGGCGGTGACCGAGCAGGCCGACCTGGAGAGCCGGCCGGTGGTCAACCTGCAACTCCGCGAGGGCCTGGCGCTCGACCCGGTGCAGCGGCGAACCCTCATCGACACCTGCCGCGCGGGAGTGTTGCGCCACCTCGCCGAGGTCAGCCGGGACTTCGCCGAATCCCTCGCCGAGGACCCGTCCGCGGCGGACCTGCGGGTGGAGGTCCACGAGTACGGCACCGGCCCGTTCGCCGACGCGGCGTCCAGAATCAAGAACGTCTACCTGGTGAAGGGCGCGCCAGCATGAGGACCACCGACTTCTCCGCCGCGCCCGCCGTGGGCCAGGCGACAGCCATGTTCGTCGGCGCCACCCGTTACCGGGGGCCGCGCTCGATCATCACGCTCACCCGGACCTGGATCCGAATGGTCCGGCAGATGAGACGGATGGACGGATACCGCTGGCACACCGTCTACTACCAGTTCCCGTTCACGCTCGGCACCATCGCCTTCTTCAGCGACCGTGACGCGCTCCTGACGTTCGCCCGCAGCCGCCATCACCGGGACCTCATGTGCTGGGTGACCGATCACGGCACGAAGAACGCGACAGGCGGCTACATCCGCCTCTACAACGCCGAGCCAGAGGGCTACAGCAACGGCATCTGGCGCGCCGAGTCCGACGTCATGGCACACATACCTACGTTCACGCCGCTCTCACGTGAGACGTCCGGCCCGCCGGTGCACCGCGCATGAGAGTGGACCCCGTGCAGTCGCGGGCCGACCTGCGCGCATTCGTCGACTTTCCGCTCCGGCTCCACCCGACCGACCGGTACGTACCGCTGGTGTCCTCGGTCATCGCGGCCCACCGGGACGCCGCCGAGCTGTTCGTGGTCCGCGACCGACGCGGCGAGGTCGTGGGACGCACCAGCATGCACCGCAGCGCGCCCCTCGACGACAAGATCGGCCCACGACAACTGTTCGGGCACACCGAGTTCGTCGACGACGACGACGTCTTCACTGCCATCATGGACGCGGTTGCGACCCGGGCCGACGGTCGACACCTGTTCGGGCCGGTGGCCCTGCTGCCCAACCAGACCGGCGGGGTGATCACCTCCGGCTTCGCCGACCGGGGCTTTGTGGACTCGGCGTGGAACCCCCCCTACTACCCCAAAATGTACGAGCGGCACGGCTTCCACCGTCGCTTCGAGGCCGACACCTGGCTGGTCGATCTCGACGGTACGGCCCCGGCTGCTCGGCCCGCAGCCGGTGCTCCGGCCGGAACCGACCACGGTTTCACCTTCGACGATGCTCGGATGGCCGCCGAACGGCTCGTCATCCGGCACGGCTCCCGGTGGCACCTGCGCAGCCAACTGCCGATCCTGCGCCGGATGCTCAACGCGAGCTTCGCGCAGTTGGGCTACTACACCGACATCTCCGCCGAGCAACTGGCGGAGCAGACCGACGGCCTGGCGTTCCTACTCGACGAGGCGCTGCTGCTCTGGCTGGAGAAGGCCGGCCGACCCGTCGCGTTCGTCGTCACCGTGCCGGACATCTCCGACTACCTGATGAGCGTCGGCGGTCGGCTCGGCGTACTCAATCAGCTCCGGCTTCTCGCCAGCCGCGGCCGGTACCGGCGGGACGCGGTCCTCATCATCAAGGGCACCGTTCCCGATGAGCAGGGCAACGGGTACCTGACGCTGCTGTCCCGGGAGTTGCATCGCAACCTCGCCCGCAACGGCTACCGGACGCTGCGCAGCACCTTCGTCGAGCGGACGAACGTCGCTTCGGCCGCTCAGTACCGGCGCGCGGGTGGGCGGCCACTGCACGGGTACACCTTCTACGAGCGAGGAACAGCGGTGTGAGTTGGGTCGAGCAGTTGCGGGCTGCCGAGGCGATCTGCCGCCGGGCACCAAGCGCACACAACACGCAGCCGTGGCGACCGGAATACCACACCGACGAGATCACCATCGATGTTGATCCCGCGTGCCGCCTGCCCGACTCCGACCCGACCGGGCGTGACCTGACCCTCGGTATCGGCGCGTTCGTCGAGACATGCCTCATCGTCTCCGCCGAACTCGGCCTCACCGTCACGGTGGCGCCCGGTCCACGACTGGTCCCCGCAGCACAGAGGTACACGACTCCGTTCACGATCGCCGACATCGAGGCCCGCCGGGTCGCCCGTGGTCCATACGCACCCGGGTACGTCGACGACGCCGTCCTCGCCGATCTCGAGCCGGGTATCGCGCACGTCCCGACCCGAGATCTCGTATCGGACCTGGCCGTCGCCGACCGGTGGATGTTCCGCACACCTGCCGTCGCCGTCGAGTTGCGGGACTGGCTGCGTCTCAGTCCGCGCCATCCGCGATATCACCTCGACGGACTCACGGACCGGGCGCTCAGCCTGTCCCGGACCGAGGCGCGTGTCCTGTCCGCCGCGCTGCGCGCGTACCCGGTCACCCGCCGACTGGGCCTGCCGGCGCTGCTGGCCGCCAGCGGCCGCGGCCTGTTGCGCTACGACGGCAGCGTCCTGGTCCTCCTCGCCGTCGACGGCGACGACCAGATCACCTCAGGCCGACGTCTGCTGCGTACGTGGCTGGCTCTCGCCCGGCACGGCCTGGCGGTCCATCCGCTCAGCCAGCTTATCGACTGCCCCGCGACCGCCGGTCGGCTCGCCGACCGGGTCGCCGGCCAACCGCTCGCCGTGTTTCGCGTCGGCCGACCCCGCATCGCCCCGGTCCGTTCGGCCCGCCGCGGCGAGCGATAGATCACTACGATCGCTAGCCTCGCGCGAGCTTCAGGGTTGCGCTGAGCGTCAACGGCGGTGGGGCAATGGGTCGTGTTGCCCCTCGGACACGAACCACAACCCCACGGTGCGCGCTGAGATCCACTGCAGCGCGCACCGTTCGCGTTTCGGTCTGGTAGGTGAGTCGCAGTCCGAGTTGCCGGTAGACCTCAGCTTTGTCGTCGGGGTCGGCGTCGCGCAGCACGGCGGCGATGTCGCCGAGCGCTCGGACTAGGTCGGCGATCTGGGAGCGGCTCATCCGGCGTGGCTCTGTCTGCGGGGTCGTTTGAAGACCAGCTTCGGCTCGTGTCCGTTCGGCCTGGGTTTCGGTGATCCAACCGGTCACTAGTGCGGGATCTGCGCCGGCGTCGAGGGCAGCCCGATATTGGGCGAACTTTGCGGCACAGGCCGCGATCGTGGCCTGCGCTGCGGCCGTCTGTGGCGTTGTGTCCGTTGGTTGGGCGTCGCACATGGCGGTGATCGTTCGATCGAGGTGGTCCGGGGTGAACGCAGATGCCAGCCACTCGTCGAGCGGGTCGGTGAGGGCGTCCTCGCGCAGGTAGACGTTGCGGGGGTGTTCGACCTCGTTGGCCAGGGCGTACTCCTGGGGGAAACGGCAGCGGTAGTAGGCGGCGCCGTGGTTGTACTGGCCTTGCATGCGTCGCTGACAGACGGCGCAGTAGATCATCCCCCGGAAGACGTAGGGGTTGCGGGCATCGCTAGCCTCGCGCGAGCTTCAGGTTGCGCTGAGCGTCAACGGGCGCCGAGTAGGTGGGCAACAGGTTGGTTACGAGTACAACACCTGTCCTCGCTCATTCGGTGAACTCGGTCCAGGAGACAGCGCGGTCGAGCCGCTGGGCGGCGAGGTCGTCGACACGGATCATGAAGCGGCCGAAGTAGACGTCGTCACGGGTCTCGAACTGCACCAACGGGAGCCACTCCCGGCGGGTCCGCTGCAACTGCTGTTCCACGAGGAAGGCCTCCTGGGCGCGGTCGATGCCGGTTAGGCGGCCTCGCAGCTTCTTCTCTGCCATCTCCAGCTCAGGATCGTTGTACAGGTGGCCGTAGGACGTGCCGCCGGTGTGCCACGAGTAGCCGCCGAACTGGAAGGCGGCGAAGTTGGCGGTTGGCCAGAGCCGGTCGACCAGGGCACACAGTTCCCGACGATGCGGCATGTCGCGCGCCATCTGCTGCTGAAAGACGGACAGGTCCGCATCCTCCGCGGTCAACCACGAGGGCAGGTCGGCGTGGACGACAGCGAAAAGGTCCTGCTCGGGGGCGATGAAGTCACGGTTCGCGTAGTAGGGATGGGCAGCGTAGTCAGCCGGCAACTGCGCCGCGGTCTCCGTGCCGGCCCGCACGTACAGCAGCCGCCCGTACTGCTGCTCGTCGCTGCGCTCACAGACGTCGTAGTCCTCTTCGTGATGCAGGAACACCAGCAGGGAGCCGTCCGACGGTAGCGGCAGGCGCTCGACCCGCGGTAGCGCGGCACAGTCGAAGGACGCGACGAACGGCAGTGGGTAGCCCTCCGGGTCGGTGGGCCACGGCATGCCGACCGGGAGCTGCGGTAGGCCGCCGGCCTGGCCGACGAGCAGGTCGGCGGGCCGCCCGGGCGCCAGGTCCCGAGGATGCGCTGCGATCTCGCCGTTGTACTGCTGACTTGTCCAGATGGCGAAGCGCAGCAGTTCGGCGAACGTCGCCGTCTCCGTCTCGGTGAAGCCCGCTTCGGTCGCGGCTCGCCGCAAAAGCCCGTAGTGATCCACGGACGTCATACTGACAGGCCTAATTCAGCCGGCGGTGGCAGGCGTCATCCGCTCTTCGGCTACTCGCCCACCGCGGCGGCCAGGATGTCGTAGTCGTGCCCTTGTGGTCGAAGCTGCTCCCGTCCGCGGTCAGCACCGCGGCCAGGGACTTTGGTCTTTCAGCGGCTTAATACCGGTGCCCTGGGCGGGAGCGGCGCCCAGGGCGGAGGCGACGAGCGCGTTGGTGGCGACGGCGGCGCGGATCAGCTCGTCAGATAGCGCAGGTCCCGCACCGCCTCGCAGAACGCGACGGGGCCCAGGCCCTCGCACCCGCGTACTCCAGTCAGGGTCTTGGGCTGGTCCGGTTCATGCCAGTTATATCGAGGCGTATATGTGATCTCAACTGTCTGCGGCCAGTCGCGCCGCACAGTGGTGTGGTCCTCGCCGAAGCGCCAGCCCTTCGAGGTGAGTACGAACAGTTTCCGCGCGTCGATTTTCATGCCGGCGAAGGTAGCCGGGTCTATCTCGTCCGGTGTTGCCAGCTTGCGGCCTAGCTGCGGGAACGGCTGGATGATGGCGTAGTCGGCGAAGATCTCCGACCAGGCGGCCCGGTCGTCGCCGAGGTGCCACGGGTGCGGCACGGCGACGGTGGCCGTGTCGTCGAGCTGCCATGCCTGGTCGTGCAGGTCGGCGAACGTCCGGTCCTCGGCGACCCGGAAGCTGACGGTGCCGTGTTCGCCGGACGCCGCCCACACCAGCCGGTGGGTGAGCTGCCACATCAGCGGGTGATCCAGGAACAGGTCGCGGAACTCGGCCGCACTCCATCGGCGACCGGTGACCATGGCGTCCTCGATGGCCCGGATGCGCTCGCCGCCGATCTGTTTGACCTCCTTCTTCAGGTCGGCGAAACGTTCGTACGCCGCCGGTGCCAGTACCGGATCGTCGGTGGCGGCCGGCCGCGGCAGCCGGGACAACCGGCGTCCGTCTGGGGCCGCGATCCACGGCTGCAACTGCTCGTCGAGGTTCACCGTGAATCGGCGTGGCCCGTAGTCCAGGACCGTCCGGCCATCCGCGTCGAGACCCAGGTCCGGCACGATCCGGTCGGCGAGTTGCTCGGGGCTCAGGCCACGGGCGGCGGCTGTGCGGGCGAGTCGTTGGGAGGCGTGCTCGCGTAGACCGGCGGTTGACGCTCTGCGGCTGAGCCGATGCAGCTGGGTCAGGGCGAAGTCGGTGCCGATCGCGGCGAGCACGTCCATCGCGGTGCGGATCCGGGCGCTGGCGGACGACCATTGCGGGAGTACGGCCACCAGGTCGGCGACGGTGGTGTCGTCACCGAGCGCGGCGATGGAGACCAGCGCGATGCCGCTCTTCGGCGGGTATTCGGCCGCGCGCCACTGCTCGAGGACGGCCCAGGCGAACGCGCCCAGCTGTTGTGGCTCGCAGGTGTCACGGGCGGCAATGAGCTCCGGTCGCGGCTTGGTGATCGTGGAGAGGGCGAGCAGCACACACAGCCGGTGGACCGCCTCTGGGGCCAGTCTCTCGCCGGTGTCGCGGACGGTGACCTCGGCAAGCTTGGCGGGGATCAGCCATTCCGGCAGGTCCGGTTCCCGCGGCAGCACGCCGGACAGAACCGGTGGCACCACGCCCTGCGGGCCGGGGGAAGGCAGACCGGCGATCGCCTGGACGCGGGCCCGCCCGTCGTCGTCGAGGGCCGCCAGCGACTGGGGATACGCGAGAACGTGGTCGCGCAGCAACTCGATGACGAGTGGCTCGGTGGCTCTGGTGAGCAGTGCCCGCAGCGCCGTCCCGGGATCGCGCTTGGCCGCCGCCAGCAACGCCGGCCGGAAGTATTGGCGCTCGACCCGGTCCACGACGAGCCCGAACGCCTCTTTGGTCGGGATCGCGGCCAGCGCGGCGACGGCCCGTTTCACGTTGTCCGCGCCGTCGATGTGGCGGTAGTAGTCCTGCTGGTCCAGCATCGTCGCCCACCCGGCGCCGAGCCCGGCCCCGCCGTTCGCGACGATCTCCTCGGCCCGGGCGCGGCCCGGCCCGGCCAGGTGCGGGATCCACCGCGGCTCGGTGAGCACCATCGCGCCGAACAGGTCCCGCGACACCGCGTCGTCGCGCTCGGCGAGGACACGCAGAACCCGCAGCGGGTAGCGGGTCAGCACGCCCGACTTGAGCAGGTTCCCTGGCCGCCACGGCTTCTCGTCGAGGTGGTCGCGGACCAGGATCCGCATCGCGTCGTCGCTGGGTGTGCCGGCGACGAACCGGGCCGCATCCGGGTTGAGTCGTGTCGGCTGGTTCAGGGCGTTGAATTCGTGCAGGTAGAGCAGTTCCAGATAGAAGTCGTCAGCCAGAAAGGTGACGGCGGCCGGTCCCACACCGTCCAGCACCGTGACGGCGTCCCCGGGTTCCTCGAAGCCGAGCATCGTCCGGCGGATCGCGCCGCGCAGTTGCTCGAGATGTTCGGCGCGGCTCGCGGCCAGTAACAGGATCCCGGACATCGTGCGGTGATCGGCCTCGATCCACTCCTCCCGGCCGGGCTCGTCGAACCATGCCGCTGCCGCCGCACAGTCCTCGTCCACCCAGTCCTGCCGGGTCGGCATCAGGTAGGAGGACAAGATGCGGCCGGCCGGGAAGTTCCGATGCCCGGCCAGGACGGATTCCGTCTCCCTGTAATCCCGGTCCGACGCGACCGCGAGGTGACGCCGGACCGCCCGGGCCACCGCATACGTGGCGCCGAGGTCATCGCCGCGCCACCCCTGCTCGTAGGTGTCGCCCTCGGAGGCGCGGGTCCAGAGCTCACCGGTGTGGCAGATCTGGTTCGCCGCCACGACGGCCCGGACCGCGAACAGCAGCCCGGCCCGGGCCACCCATGCGTCCACCAGGGTCTGCCCGTCGGCGGGCACGTTGCGATAGACCACGAGCAGCGCTGCCACCGCAGCGGCGACCGGGTCATCATCCGGTGCCCGCAGATGCCGCTCGCCGGCGGCGACCAGCGCCGCGTCGAAGACGGCGTTACGGCCCAGCACGAGGGCACGTCCCTGCGTGATCCGGTCCGTCGCGAGGAGGTCCCGAAGCCGCTGCGCGGCGCCCGCCGGATCGGTGATCGCCGGCCGCCACCGGCCACCTCGCCGCGGATGGACACGGGCCCACCAATCCTTCGGCATGTACCAGGCGTCCTCGTCCGGCACCGTGAACCCGCGCATAGACCCTCCTCGTCGACAGTTCGCGGGGAGGGTAGTACATCGGTATGACAGATACTGTCCACAGTGGACGGCTTTCCAGGGGCCGCAGCGCAGCGGATGTGCGAGGGTCTTCCCGATATCGAACCGGCTTCTGAGGGTGACGGAGCGGGGCTGCGATCTGTTCGATTCGTTCGGATTCGAGCGGGTCTACGACGTTCCGCCAGCACAGATGCTCAACGGCATCCGCACGGTGGCAATGGGAGCCGAGATGAGGGCCTCGGAGGTGACCTGGCAGATGGTGGGCAGTACACGCGGCTGGCACCCATCCGGCCCGATGATCAACGCAAAGACCAGGTGCAGGGTCGCGTCGATCAGTTTGATCATCCCGCGGGTGGCCGGGTGCTGGACCATCGTGCTGTCCGCTGTCAGGCGAGCGGTCAGATCAGCCGGCTGACGCCGATCCAGTTCGGGAATCGCTATCCGGATCAGGCGACAGATGAGGCCCCGCCGGACGTCCAGCACGATCCGTTCCGCCGTACGCTCACTCAGCCACGTCTGTCCCGCGGCCAGCCGCAGTGCCCGGTACCACTACCTGCTCGACCGCGACGACGATCTCTTCAGGGCGCATCGGCGCGACCGTAGATCCCGCTCGATCATCCTGTCGATCCGCCCACTTTTTCGAGCGGTGCAACGTTCCGGGTGGGCGGTTCCGTTCTACCTCCGTCACGAGGAGGCAGTGGACTTGATAGCCGAAGACGAGCAAGCATTCCGCGAGTTCGTGGCGTCAGAGATGGCGTCACTGCGCAAGCTGGCGTACGTGACCTGCGGCGACTGGCACGCGGCGGAGGACGCCGTGGCCAATGCTCTAATCAAGCTCTATCCCCGCTGGCGGAAGTTGGACCGGCCCGATCTCTACGTCAAGACCATGGTCTACCGGGCTGCGGTCGACGAGACCCGTCGGCCGTGGCGGCGCGAGCGGTCGGCCGGTGACGCCATGCCGGACATCGCGCTGCGCGACCCCGCCGGTGCGATCGACGAGCGGATGCGCCTGCGGGCGGCGCTCGACGCGGTGCCACCCCGGCAGCGAGCCGCAGTCGTGCTCCGGCACTACCTGGCACGGCGACCTGGAGTTCGCCGTGCCCGCGGCGCACTTTGCGCTCCTGCCGCCGATCTTTCCCGAGCTTGACTTCTGGGTGCCGGCGGGAGAAGGCGTGCTGGCGCCGTTGACGGCACCCGCACCATTCTCGACGCGACGGACCTGACCCGCGACAACGAGGACCAGCCACCGCGCGGCTGATCGCAGCCTGGCCGCCATCCCCGTGGGAGGCGGCGCCCAGCCGGGGGTGCGGGCAGCCCCCACCTGCACCCAGGCAGCCTGACCGACCGTCTTAACCAGACAGTCACCGGGGTGAGGAGCACCTCACCGGCTGGGCGTGATGTCGGAGTACCAAACGGGGTTGCAGGCGGCCAATCGAGCAGTGGTCTTGGTGACGGCCAGGCCGTAGGGCTGGAAGTGCACGTCGCGCTTGTCGATGTCCTCCAGCATCATCCAGGTGTGCTCGAGCGGGGTCTCGGTGAAGCACACGACCTTCTGCGTCGCCGCGTACGTCAGGTTCGGCTCGTGCATCGACGCCGGCCCGAACGGTGAGCGTGCCTCGATGTATCCGTCCCCGATCATCGTCAGCAGGTTCTCCCGGGCACTGGGCCGTCATTACCGAGAGCGTCACGGGTTAGGTGGATCAAGAAGGTCGACAGGTCGGTACGTCGTTGCAGAAGGTCCTCGATACTGGCCACAGGTCCACTTTGCAATACCTCTGGTGTAGCCGGGTGGGCTGCCCCGCCGCTTCCGGCATCACCAACCTCCACAACATCATCCTCGCCGGCTGACCACCCGCCCGGCCCGGGCAACGCCTACAGGCGCGGGCAACGACGGGCAAGATCGTTCTCGCCCCCGACGCCTGATGGTGAGGTAGGGCCGAAGAGGGCCCCGCGGTGATGAACAGGCACTCCACCGTGGAGCCGGGGACCTGTCGTTCTGAGGATGCCTCGAGCGAAGCGCCGTACACGCTCCGTGGCTATGCGGGAACTGAGGACGGCGCCCATGGCGGCGGAGGCTCGGCAGCAGGCGGTCTTCGCCCTGGCGGCCTGCCGGCACCGCGCCGGACGCGGCTGGATCTCAGCCGGTCTGATGCGAGAGCGTCACGGCGATCGCTGGACCGAACGCGACACTGAGCAGATAGGCAAGGTTGAACAAGCCCAAGGCTTCGGCCTTGTGAGAGCCGGGCACGACGCCGGTCGCTCGCAGGGCGAGTACGCCCTGGCCGGTCGCGGCGGCAAGGGACGCGAGTGCCATCGCCACCAGCAGTAGCGGCACGGCGGAGGCGACCGCAGCCAGCAGCGGCGCGGCGACGGCTGCGCCGAGCAATGCGGCGGCCGTCACGCGGTGTGGCACCCGCACGGACGCCGCGGTCAGGAACCCCGAGCAGAGGCCGCCGAGCAGGTACGGCGCCAGCAGCACGACTCCGCTCCGGGTGCTGTCCCAGCCCGCGTGCTCTCGCAGCAGATCTGGTGCGGCGTAGAGCAGGGTGAAGTTCACCAGGCCCACAGTGAAAACCAGCACGCACGCCGTGAGGAACCGGCCGTTACGCGCCACTGCGGCGGGCAGAAAGCCGTCGGGGCGAACGTTCGTCCGGACCACGAGCAACACCAGCAGCGCGACGGTGACCGGGCCGGCCACCAGCGGACGGTGCGGAGTGAGAACTGCCGCGGTGACCAGCATGGCAAGGAGAGCCATGCCGAGCGGATCGAACGACGCCGGCACCGCGTCCGGCGGTGTGGCGTCGCGGCGGGCCGCAGGCACGGCGGCCACCGCCAGCAGGGGCAACGCCAGCACCGCCTGCCACGAAAGGAGTTCGGCTACCAGTGCACCGGTCAGCGGACCGGTGGCCCCCACGATCGCCAGCGACGCGGCGACCACCCCCATCCGCCGAGGTGAATCGGCCAGTTTCATGGCCGTCACGCTGAGGCCGGCGGACCCCAGTGCCTGCACCGCCGCGCCGGCCACCAACGCCGGCAGTGTCGGCACCAGCACGAGGAGGATCGTCCCCGCGGCCAGCAGCGCGGCCGAGGCGGTCAGGGCCGTCCGTACGCCGCGGCGGGCCAGTAGCGCCGCCAGCAGTGGCGTACCCAACGCGATCCCCCAGCCGAAGGCGGTCACGCCGGCCGCCGCGGCCCCTTCCCCGGTGCCCGTCGCGCGCGCCAGGTCGTCGAGCAGCAGGGCCGGCGCGGCGATCCCGTACGACAGCGGACCGGCCAGCAGGGCCAGCCAGGGCGTGGCCACCCGTCGTGGTGCGACCTGCCCGTGACCGTTGGCGGTTCGGTGCCGCTGTAGATAATCCATGTCATTCCTCCGGTGTCGGCTCGGATCAGCCTCGCCGGGGTCGCTTACCGCCGACTGCTCGTCGGCTGACGTTCGCCTTCGTGGCGTCGGCGCCGCGTCCCGGTGAGCGGGCCGACTGTCGATCGACGTTTCGCGGGCGGGACAGCCGACTGGCTAGTGTGAAGCGGTGAGGTTCGGGGTGCTGGGCGAGGTCGCGGTGTGGACGCCCGACGGCGAACCCGTCGCCGTACCCGGCCTGAAGGTTCGGGCTCTCCTGGCTGACCTGCTGGTCCATGAGGGGCATCCGGTGTCCTCCGACCGGCTCATCGAGGATCTCTGGGGTGACCGGGTGCCGGGCAACCCGCTCGGTGCGCTCCAGGCCAAGGTGTCGCAGTTGCGTCGCGCGCTGGAGTCGGGTGAGGCGGGTGGCCGTGCGCTTGTCGAGTCCGGTGATGCCGGCTACCGGCTGCGTATTTCGCCGGAATCGGTCGACGCTGGTCGCTTCGCGGCTCTGTTGGTGCGTTCGCGGGCGCAGCGGGAGCCAGTTGGCCGGGCCGCGGAGCTGACGGAGGCCCTGTCGCTGTGGCGTGGCTCCCCGTACGCCGACTTTGGTGACGAGCGATTCGTCCGTCAGGCGGTCGAGCGGCTCGACGACCAGCGCCTGGCGGCGTTGGAGGAACTGGCCGAGGCCCGGCTCGATCTCGGTGAGCATCACTTGCTCGCCGGTGAGCTGGCCGACCTGGTCACCCGTCACCCGTGGCGCGAGCGGCTACGGGCCGCGCACCTGCGCGCCCTGTACGGCTCGGGACGCCAGGGTGAAGCCCTGTCCGCCTACGAGCAGTTCCGTCGGCAGATGCGTGATGAACTCGGCATCGATCCCGGCCAGGAGTTGGCCGAGCTGCATCGGGCGATCCTGCGCCAGGACCGCGCGCTGCAGCCGCCGGCACCGCCGTCGTCTCCGGTCCGAACCAACCTGCCGGCGCCTCTGTCACCCGGTCCGTACGGCGGATTGATCGGGCGTGACGAGGCCGTCGAGGCGGTACGGGAGCGGCTGACGAACGGGCGGCTGGTGACCCTTACCGGAATGGGTGGGGTGGGTAAGAGCAGGTTGGCGCTCGAGGCCGCTCGTCTGCTGGCCGACACGTTCCCCGCCGGAGTGTGGCTTGTTGAGCTGGCGGGCCAGCCGCACTGCGACGGCCAAGCGCTCTCTACCGAGGTTGTCGACGTGGTGGCGGCGACTCTTGAGATCCGCGACGACGCCCCGGCCGGTCTGCCCGGTGATCGGCCAGGTGAGCCGATGGATCGGCTGCTCGCCGCGCTGCGGGACCGGCGGATGCTGCTGCTGCTCGACAACTGCGACCACGTGGTGACGCCCATCGCTGAACTGACCGAGAGTCTTCTCGGTGCCGCAGCCGACCTGCGCATCCTGGCGACGAGCCGTGAACCGCTCGGGATCGCAGGCGAGGTCGTCTTGCCGGTGCCGCCGCTGGAGCTGCCGGAGCCGGGAGCGACCGCGGAACAGATCGCCGGGGCCCCGGCGGTTCGGCTCTTCGAGATCCGTGCCCGCGCCGTCGAGCCGGGCTTCATCGTCGATCAGCGGAACACGGACACAATCGCCACCATCTGCCGGCGTCTCGATGGCGTACCGCTGGCGTTGGAACTGGCCGCGTCCCGGCTGCCCGTTCTCGACCCCGGCGAGTTGGCGGCGCGGCTCGACGATCGCTTCCGACTGCTGTCATCCGGTCGGCGTACCGCGCCCCCTCGTCAGCAGGGGCTTCGCGCGATGATCGACTGGAGTTGGGAGTTGCTGTCGCCCGGCGAACGGGCGGTGCTGCGCCGGCTGGCGGTCTTCGCCGACGGTGCCACCCTGGCTACCGCCGAGCAGGTGTGCGCGGGCGGACAAGTGGCGTCCGACGAAGTCCTCGATGTGCTGGCACGATTGATCGACCGATCGCTGGTCCTGACGCGCCACGGCGAGAGTCCACGACGCTATCGGCTCCCGGAGACGGTGGCTGCCTACGGTCTCGAACAGCTCGACAGTGCCGGCGAACTCCCGGCGACCCGTCGCCGTCACGCCGCGTGTTTCGTCCGTCTCGCCGAGCAGGCCGCAGGGCGGCTACGGGGTCATGACCAGAGTCGCGCGCTACGGGAACTCGACGCCGAAAATGCCAACCTGCGGGCAGCACTCGACGTCGCCGCCACCGACGGTCAGCCTCGCGTGGGCCTGGCGCTCGCGACCTCGTTGGCCTGGTACCGGCTGCTCCGGGGTCGGCTCGGAGAGATGCGCCGGTCGCTGCTAACGGCGTTGGACATCGTCCCGAAAAGTGCGGACGACGTCGCACCGGACGCCCTGCGGCGACGTGCGGATGTGTGGCTGACCGCCCTGGCCACCCGTGACGGTGACCCGAACGCTCCCCGGCAACGGATCCTGGAATGCCACCAGGACGCCGACGGGCCGGAGAAGGCGTTCGCGCAGTGGTTGTTCGCCTCCATGATGCTCGGTTCCGGAGATCCGGGTGAGGCTGCCGCCCTGGTCGACGCGGCGCTGACGACGTTCCGCGCCGACGGCGACCAGTGGGGCATCGCTGCCGCCTGCGCCACTCGGGCGGACCTCGCGCTCGTACACCGCAGCGACCTGCCCGGTGTGCAGCGTGACTGCGAGACCAGCCGGACGCTGTTCGTACAACTGGGCGACTGCTGGGGGCAGGTGCATCCGACGAGCCTGTTGGGCACCCTGGCCGAGATCAACGGCGACTACGACAGCGCAGCCATGCGGTACCGGGAGGCGTTGCGCATCGCCGAACATCTGCGGCTGTGGACGTCGGTGTCCCGGCAGTTGGCGTGCATCGGACGGATCGCCCTGTTGCGCGGCGACCTCGACGAGGCGGCCGCCTGCCACGACCGCGCGCTACAGGTCGCGCGGGAACAGTCGAGCCGGTCCGCCGCCGCCTTCGCCGGCACGGGCCTGGCGATGATCGCTCGCCGCCGGGGTGACCTCGACGCCGCCGAGACCCAGCAGCGGGACCTACTCGACTGGAACCGGCACGCCGGTTACCTGCCCGGCTACGCGCTAGCGCTTGCCGAGTTGGGATTCATCGCGGAGCACCGCGACGATGCGGTCCTCGCCGAGCGCCACCACCGCGAGTCGCTCGACGCGGCGCACGCCACCGGGGATCCCAGGGCTGTCGCCCTGGCCCTTGAGGGCCTGGCCGGGGCGACCAGCCTCGGCGGTGACCATCGCCTCGCCGCAGGGCTGCTCGGCGCGGCCCGCACGCTTCGCGCGGGCGCCGGAGCGCCGTTGCCCCCCGGTGAGCAGCATGACGTCCAGCGCATCACCTCTCGCCTCCGCACCTCGCTGGGCAGCGAGGAACTCGCCTCCGAGATGAGCCGCGGCGCACAGCTCGACCTGGACAGAGAGGATTTCAGCGGCATCGGTAAGGGGATGGTCAGCGAACGGTAAGCCTGCTCGGCACGGTTGACCGAGAACCGAGCCGACCCAGGAGGTAACCGTGCAGACCGCTGCCAGGATCGCCGTCATCTACTACTCCGCCACCGGCACTGTGCACCGGCTCGCGCAGGCATTCAGGGACGGAGCGGCCGACGCCGGCGCGGAGGTCCGCTTGCGCCGGGTGGCGGAGTTGGCACCGGATCAGGTCGTTGATGCCAGGCCGCAGTGGCGGGCCCACCTTGACGCCACCGCCGATGTTGCGCTCGCCACCCTGGACGACCTGCGGTGGGCGGACGGGTACGCCTTCGGCACACCGACGCGTTTTGGCAACGTCTGCTCTCAACTGCGCCAATTCATCGACACCACGACCGCCCCCTGGCAGGCAGAGGAACTGGCCGACAAACCGGCGACCGGCTTCACGGCCAGTTACGAGGAGCACGGCGGCCAAGAGTCGACCCTGCTCAGCCTTTACCAGACGTTCCACCATTGGGGGGCGGTCATCCTGCCCACGGGCTACCTGAACTACGGCACCGCGCACGCCGCCGGCGGGAACCCGTACGGCGTCAGCCTCGTGGAGAGCCGCGCCGGCCGGGATCCGGAGTACGCCAGAGCGGTCCTCGAGACGGCCCGCTTCCAGGGCGCACGCCTCACCCGCCTGACAGCCGCCGTCCGCGCGGAGAGCCACCTCGGGTAGAAGCCCGGCGACGAGCGGTACGGCATCCGGGGCGAGACCAGGAGTAGTCGCCTCCGGGGCGACGGATGCCCGTTTCCCGCCACCTGACGCATCGAATCACCGAGTAGAAACGAGAGAAATCATGCTGACAACGACCACCGCTGATCCGACCGAACAGGCCAGCCGGGTCACCGTGCTCGGTCTCGGTGACATGGGCTCGGCGATCGCCAGGACGTTCATCGATCGCGGACACCGTACGACGGTCTGGAATCGGACCGTGAGCAAGGCCCTGCCGATGGTCGACTCTGGCGCCACGGCTGCCGCGAGCGCCGCGGAGGCTGCGGCCGCCAGCCCGCTCGTCGTGGTGTGTCTGCTCGACGGCGTGGCGGTCGACGAGGTACTCGCTTCCGTGGACACCGCAGTCGCGGGCAAGGTCTTGGTGAACCTGACCAGTGGCTCTCCCCACCAAGCACGGGCCAACGATCGCTGGGCGAGAGAGCGCGGGGCCACGTACCTCGATGGCAAGATCATGGGAGATGCGGCAGACGTCGGTACCGCGCACGTCATGTTGTCGTTCAGTGGTTCCCGCAAGGCCATCGATGCGCACGGGTCAACGCTGGGGGAGTTGGGCACCGTCACCTACCACGGGGAAGAAGCCGGCTTGGCCGCCGTTGAGTTCATGGCGCAGGTCGCGATGGGCTACGAGATCCTCATCGGGTTCCTGCACACCCTGAGGCTGGTGCAGGCAGAAGGAGTCGACGTAGCGGAGTTCGCCGAGCGTGCCGCCAGCTCCGTCGCCGCGCTGCCCCCGCTGTTGACCTCGATCGGCAACGCGGTCAAGGCCGGCGAATACCCGCCGGATCTCGGCTCGCTCAACGTCCAGGCCGCCCTGATGGACGACATGATCAGCCATCGGGAATCCATTGGCGTGGAAGCCGTGCGGATGCAAGAGGTCAGGGGCCTGATGAACCGCCGGATCGCTGACGGCTTCGGCGCTCAGGGGTTCTCGAGCTTGTTCGAGCTGCTGACAAAGTCCTGATGGCGCTCTCTCAGCACCCGGGACGCGATGCCACAGACCGCAGCGTCATCCGGCCCTCTGCCGCAAGACCACCACGGCCGCCTCCTTGCGGGCCTCATCCGCCGCCACCGTGACCAGCGCAGGTTCCGATGGCAGCGTCTCTTGTCCAGGCCGGTAAACCGCGCTCACACCCGCATCCGCGCCATCGGTGAAAGCGCCAATGCCACCCTCAAGCCGGGAAGGTCCTGACGAAACTGCGCTGCTGACCACGCCTCGCCACCGCGATCGTGCACTCCAGCCTCGTCCTTCGTGAACGGACTCACTGGACCGGGACGAAGGTGGCGGCCAACACCCGCCAGTTGTCGTCCTCACGCACCCAGAGTCGGGTGTAGCGCAACCGTGCGGACACAGCGGCACCGCTCTGAACGGCATCCACCGCAGCGACCATGCGAGTCACCCCGGTCTGGCCGTCTTCCTGGATGTCGAGTGACTCCTCCACCAGGCTGGTGATTCGCAGTGCACCTGAGCGGTAGCCAGCCAGGTCGTCCTCCTTCGTAAAGACCGTGCCGTCCGGTCCGGCACCCACGACCTGCGGGTGCAGTAGCGCGTCGAGGGACTCGACGTCAGCGGCGCGCTGGGCGGCTTGAAGTTGCCGTTCCGCGGTGAGGAGATCCATCCACCGATCCTCCGCAGCTGGCCCCAACAAGACAAGCGGGTTCGCCCGCGGCAGAACGGCGACGTCAGCCCGGTAGTGGCGTGAGCCTCTCCTCAGATGCCCGAATCAGTAAAACTGCACGACTGGTCCGTGCACCGCAGTACCGGCCCACTCTCGTTCCAGATGTCGTCGGCGGTCGCGGCGCGCGGCCGCGCCGTCCGAGGACCGCCCGGACCGATGGGATGCGCTCAGGGCTCCTGCTTCGCTTCAGCCCGGTGGTGGCTCAGCAGTCGACCGAGCAGCCGCCGCTCGAATGGCACCGCGCTGGCAGGAGCTCGCCTTTGCCGATACGGAGCCACGACTGACGACGCGACACGGAGCAGCGGCCATGACCGGTGCCATCGCCGAGGTTGCCGCCGACGCTGTCGCCCTCGTCGCCGCCGGCCACCTGGGTACGTGTGCGGCGCCCGGATGCGTACTGCTGTTCCTCCGTGACCGGCCCAACCGCGAATGGCGCGGCAACTCCTGCGGAAACCGGGTGCGAGTGGCGCGCCACTACGACCGCCGTAAGCACGCCGCTTCGGATGGCGAGGCGGTCTGATACGCCAGGGCCGGCGAAATCGCGGTGCTGCAACGGGCCACGGGCGCGCGGGTCTCCCGCTCTCCACGTGCCGAACGGGCAGCGTGGGCCAGGTGTGGTGGCGTGCGGTCTACGTGCTCGCGCCGCGGCCGAAGGAGCGGCGGTAGGCGGCTGGCGTGGTGTTCACCGTGGTGCGGAAACGGCGGCGCAGGTTGGTGGCCGTGGACAGGCCGACTCTGGTCGCGATTGTCTCGACCGGCAGATCGGTCTCCTCCAACAGCGCTCGTGCAGCCGTGATCCGTTGCTGGAGCAGCCACTGTCCTGGGCTGACACCCAGTTGCGCGGTGAATCTGCGGGCGAACGTACGCGGGGACATTCTGGCCTGCGCGGCGAGGTCGTTGACGGTGAGCGGATCTTGCAATCTCTCCGTGGCCCAGTCGAGCACTGGGCCCAGGGACACCGGAGTGTGCGCGGTCCGGGATGCTGCCGCGTACTGCAGCTGCCCGCCCTCGCGATGTGGCGGCATGACCATGTGCCGGGCGATCTGGTTGGCGTGAGCGGCGCCGTGGTCATTGCGGACCAGGTGCAGGCACAGGTCGATGCCGGCCGCAGTCCCCGCGCTTGTCGCGACGTCGCCGAGGTCGATGTACAGACTGTCGGCTTCGACCTGCACGCCTGGAAATCGGGCGGCGAACTCGGCCGCCATCCGCCAGTGAGTCGTCGCCCTGCGCTGATCGAGCAGGCCGGCGTGGGCGAGCAGGAAAGCGCCGGAGCAAATGGCGACGATCCGGGCACCGCGCCGGTGAGCGCGCCGCAGCGCATCGATCACGGCGGACGGCGCGGCCTGCTCGCGGCGTTGCCAACCCGGAATCACCACAGTGTCCGCGGTCTCGAGCGCGTGCAGCCCGCTGGTGACCGCCATGTCGTAACCAGCCATGGTGGGCACGATGCCCGGCTGCTCGGCACACACGTCGAACCGGTAATTGTCTGTTAGACCGGGGCGCCGTACGCCGAACACCTCAGCGACACAGGCGAGTTCGAAGGTGGACTGTGGCGGCAGAACCAGGGCGACCACCCGATGAATGATCATGGCAGGAATGTACCTGTCAACGTCATTGCAGACACTAGCCGGTGCGGCGCGAACACGACGATCATGACTGCATGGCTAATGCATCTGATGATGTGCAGATCCTGCAGGTCGACGAGGTGGAACCCGTCGAGGTCGTGCCCGGCATCATCCGGCGGCGCCTGCCGGCGACCGAGCGGGCCCGTGGCTGGATGTACGACTTCGCCCCGGGCACGGAGTGGCCAGAGGTGGACGTGCACGAGGGCGAGGAACGCTACTACGTGGTGTCGGGTGAGTTCATCGATCGAGGCCACCGTCTGGGCCCGGGCAGCTACGTGGTGTTTGCTCCGGGCACCACGCACCGCCCGCGTACCGAGACCGGCGCACGAATGATCGGCATCAGCATCGTCGCGATGTAGCCGGCAACTCCGAACACGCCGTCGGAGAGCGGGCTCGTGATCTGCCGGCGACCCAAGGGTGGAGGATCGGCCCATATCGGATCGAAACGGTCCACAGTGTCATGTCAAGGCTCCCTCGATCCGCACGTGCAACTTGATATCTCCAACAACCTCCACGCTAGGAGCGGTAGATGAGGAAGACCCTGGCTCTGGTCATAGCGACGGTAGTTCTGGCCGGGGCAGTGTCTACCAGCGGCGCTGCGCAGGCGGCACCCGACCCAGACACCGCGCGAGCCGCCAGCCGTGCCATTGGCACCGCTCCAGCGCCGCACACCCCCGAGCCGGAACCGATCACCCCGCCGGTCCCGAGGCCCAAGCCGTTCGAGGAGGCCCCGCCCAGCATCGCGCCGCACAAGGCAGTCACTCCGCCCGACTTCGGCCCGAACGAACGGATCCTCTCGGCGTACCACCAGGGCAAGCTCTCCCGCGACGACGCAGTGCGGTACGGACTCACCGCGCTTCGCTCACCCCGGGCGGTACCCGCCCACCTACGGCAGGCCGATGCCATCCGCGACCCGCAGCGGTACCTGACCTACCTCTCGATGCTGGCGGCGAGCGTTGAGCCCGAGGCGGCGAGGATGATCGCGCCGGACGTCGCCGCGCCGGCTGCCGCCCCCGCGGCGGCCGGCTACAACGACTGCGCCGCCGACCCGTTCGACTATCTCGGTGTCACCTACCGCTGCCGGGCATCCGCCGGCGAGTTCCTCATCCTGTTCAACATCGCCGGAGCAGGCCGACCGGGCATCCCGGCGGACTACCATTCCAACGGCCGGGCCAAGGCCGTCCAGCACCTACTGAATTCGCTCGCGATCGCTGTCGACGAGTACCGCGAGATGGGTTACCCGCTGCCGGTGCGCGACGGCAAGCCGTGGGTGTTGGTCTACGGCGTTGACGAGATCCCTGTCGTCGGCGGGCTCGGCATCCCGATCGACGCGCCTTTCGTGTTGCCGTTCGGGCTCAATCAGCAGGCCACCATCCTGGTGCCGAACGGGCAGACCGACTGGGACTACCTGCCCCGGCATGAGCTGTTCCACGTCATGCAGTACCAGTACTGGGACAAGTCTGACATAGCCGTCGACTTCGTCTTCAATTACGTTGGCAGCAAGGAGTTCGGTTCGATGAACTGGTGGATGGAGGCCACCGCGGAGTGGGCCGCCCACCAGACCTACGTCCGAGAGCCGTACCTGCCCATCCCCGGCGAGGAAGGGCTGTATGCGCGCAACGTCTACGACGTGCTCAGCATGCCGGGCTCAGCGCTCAACTCGTGGGGTGGCCTGGGTGGCGGCCCGCAATACGGGGCGTTCCTGCTGCCCACTTATCTCACCGAGCAGATCGACCCGGTCTTCGTGCGGCGGACCTGGGAAAGCATCCGGGACCACGACCATCTGCCGATCGAGGCGATCCGGCACGCCGCGCAGGGCTATGGCCTGAACTTCAAGGACATGCTGCTGGGCTACCACATCGCCAACTATCGGCTGGCCAAGGCGAACGCCGCCCCCGCCCCGACGGTGGACGCGTGGCGCAGCTACGGGTACACGGATACCGACACGAGATTGTGGCGGGACAACATCTCCGCCCTGAGTGGGACGAGCGGCGACATTCTCGGCGGCGCGAGGCCGGCCCGCAAGAGTCACTCCACCCCCGCTGGCACGCACGTGGAGTACCAGGACATTCTGCGCAAGGGCGGCGCCGTCTACCATGACTTCCGGGCCGTCCAGAATTCCGGCGACCCGGGCTGCGGGTACTGCTCGACGCTGCTGATCGACACGAGCAAGGACGCCAACCGCAGCTCCGCAGTGGTCCTCTGGTCGCCGGCTGGCAGCGCTGGCACGCAGGTGAAGTACCCGAGCATCCAGACGGTGCGCTACCCCGACGCCGGCGGTCTGATCACCGTGCCGGACTTCGCGTACCCCATGGTGGCCACTCTGGTGACCACCTGGACCGAACTTGACATCCACTCCGCCGACGCGGACAGCAGCCCGAAGACGTTCAGCACCTACGTGGAGACCACGCTGCCGCTCACACGCCGCTCGTGCGTTCTGCGGCCGCTGTCGGTGCGCAGCGTGGAGACCACCGTCGAGCCGGAGGGCACATTCAATCGGTACGCCGCCAGCACGCGGGACGGCTGGACCGGCGGTGACTCGACGTACTCGGTGAAGCTGCCCGACGGGCGGATCGTGTGGCTGTTCTCCGACACCTGGATGGGACCGCTCAACGGCGACGGCACCCGACCAGTGAGCGCTCCGCTGGTGAACAACACATTCGTGGTGCAGAGCGGTGGAACGCTGACCACTTACCAGGGCGGCACCGCCGGGGCTCCGCGAGCGCTGATGCCGCCCTCCGGACCGGGTAAGTGGTACTGGGTCGGTGACGGTCACCTCTCTGGCGGGCAACTCCAGGTGGTATACCAGGAGTACGAGCGCTTCGGCTCCGGCGCCTGGGACTGGCGGTTCAACCGCAACGTCGTCGCCAACTTCGCCCTGTCCAACCTGCGGACCCCGGTCAGCGTCCGGGAGTTGCCCTCCGCCAGCGGGGTCGCCTGGGGCTCGGGGCTGCTGCCGGCCAGCCGCAGCGGCGACGGTTACACCTACGTCTACGGCGTGGACGACTCGCCGATCAACAAGCAGATGCGCATCGCCCGCGTCTACGGCAGCGACCTCGCCAGCGGCACCTGGCAGTACCACACACCGTGGGGCTGGACGATGCGTGAGCAGAACTCCCGCAACCTGCTGACCGGCATCGCCAACGAATACAGCGTCACCCCCTGGGGCGGACAGTTCCTGCTGCTCAGCCAGGACAGCACCCAGGCGTTCAGCGGCCAGATCAACGCCTGGACGTCCTGCTCACCCTACGGTCCCTTCACCCAGAAGACCCCGGTCTACCGAATGCCCGAACCCGGACCATACGGCAGCTACTGGAACCCGAACGTCATCTCGTACAACGCCCACGTGCACCCGGCGTTCAGCTCCGGCGACACGTTCATCGCGTCGTACAACGTCAACAGCATGGACACCAGCGTCTCGCCCGACGGTGACCACTACCGCGACCCTGGCATCTACCGCCCCCGCTTCTTCCGCTTCACACTCGGATAAACACCTCTGGTTCCGCCGGGCGTATCTCACGCCCGGCGGAACCAGCAAAAGGCCGGGGGGATCTCAAGGTGTTTCCGGCCAGAGCCGATGACGTCTGAGCGGCCACGGCGGGACCGCCGAGGCCAGAGACGAGTCTGGCCCAGACCTGGCGGTAGCTGGACTCGGCGCTGCGGCGGACGGGTTCGGCCTGAACTGGCGCCAGGTGATGACCCGGGCGCGGTGGTGGCGGACCGTCGGCCGAGCGCGATGGTCGCTCACCTCGAGCTCTCGCCTGACATACGGCCGGGCGGTGGCGTGCCGCGCACAGGGACCTGAGCGAGAATGGGCCAGTTCGAACTCTGCGCTCAACCCTGGA
The DNA here is from genome assembly GCF_040648775.1 of Micromonospora sp. NPDC049089. Taxonomy (NCBI): domain Bacteria; kingdom Bacillati; phylum Actinomycetota; class Actinomycetes; order Micromonosporales; family Micromonosporaceae; genus Micromonospora; species Micromonospora sp. NPDC049089. The sequence continues at coordinate 64,540 of NZ_JBEZEH010000003.1, read as the reverse complement.
AGGACCCTCCCTTGGCCGGTGGACTCGTAGCCCTGCTGGATGACGTGGCGGTGCTGGCCCGGGCCGCTGCCGCGTCTATCGATGACATCGGGGCGGCCGCAGCGAAGGCCGGCGCCAAGGCTGCGGGTGTCGTCGTCGACGATGCTGCCGTCACGCCGCAGTACGTGCGGAGCCTGGCGGCCGAGCGCGAGTTGCCGATTATCAAGCGCATTGCCGTGGGGTCGCTGCGCAACAAGTTCTTCATCATCCTGCCTGCGGTGCTGCTGCTCAGTCAGTTCGTGCCCTGGCTGCTCACTCCGATCCTCATGCTCGGCGGCGCCTACCTCTGTTACGAAGGCGCGGAGAAGGTGTGGGCCAAGATCGCCCATCACGGCGCTTCCGGTGCGGGCGAGGAGAAGGTGCAGGACGAGACGACACTGGTGTCCGGGGCGGTACGAACCGACCTGATCCTCTCGGCGGAGATCATGGTCATCAGCCTTAACGAGGTGATCGATGAGGCGTTCTGGTCCCGCCTGGTGATCCTGGCTGTCGTCGCCGTCGTCATAACCGTCCTGGTGTATGGCGTGGTGGCCCTGATCGTGAAGATGGACGACGCCGGGCTGCGCCTGTCGCAACGTTCCGGCGCCGTCGCCACGTTCGGCCGCGGTCTGGTGAGGGCGATGCCGGTGGTCCTCACCGTGCTGACGGTGGTCGGCACCGCGGCGATGCTGTGGGTGGGCGGGCACATCCTGCTGCTAGGCACGAACGAGCTGAACCTGCACTTCCTGTACGAGGCCGTGCACCACGTGGAGGTCGCCGCCCACGACGCCACGGGTGTTCTCGGCGGGCTCGTCGGCTGGCTCGTCAACACGGTGGCCAGCGCGATCCTCGGGCTGATCGTCGGAGCGCTGGTCGTGCTGGTCATGACTCTCACGCTCCACCGCCGCAAACCCAAGGCTGCGGCCGCGACTGCGACGGCCACGACTCGTACTGACGGCACCATCCCCCCGCCGCCGAGCCGTGCAGCTCGGCGCCCCGACGCTCCTGCGGACCAAGCGCCGCGCGGATGACCGCAACTCGACCACGGGGTCAGGCGTTTGGTGCTGAACCGCGCTCGGTACTCCAGTCGCACCCGGTGGAGTCGGAGTCTTCGCTGGTAGTAGGCCGTTTGGCGCGGTATTGGTGTCGCCGTCGCCAGAATGACCACCGATGAATGTGGCCGAAGGGTCGAATCGTGGCAGGTGAGCATCGAGTAGCTGCCGTACCAGGACGCCTTCACCCAGCCAGGACAGCAGGATCGCCGCCTTGGCGGTGGGTGAGGGCATGGCGGCGGTGAGCCTTCTCCCGGACGTCGTCGACGTGCGCATCGGACAGCTCGCCACACTGCTGGCCGCGGACGTCGAGTCAGCTCGGCGGCTGTTGCCCCTGCGGTCCGGCCAGCCATGTCGTGATCTGCCTCAGTGGCTGGCTGCTGTTGACGATCTTTTTCATCCGTTGCCACGCGGCGTGGGCCGGAGACCCGCCCAGCACGGTGCCGAGACCCCCCATGCCGCTGCCAGCCACCGTCCCGCTGCTCTGAGCAAGTTGCTGGGTGCTCTGTCCGAGCTGCTGGGTGGCCTGCCCGAGTTGTTGGCCGACCTGCTGGGTTGCCTGCTGCAGCGTCTGCGACAGCGGTCCATCGGGTCCCAGCGCCTCCTGCGCCGTCTGCCCGACCTGGTTCACGGCGTTGTCCACTGTCTTCACCAGCGACTCGACGATCTGGGGGTTCCGCTCGATTGTGCGGAGGGCGCTGTCGAGGATGCCCCGGAGCTCATCGAGCCGAACCTCAAGCATCGCCTCGGCCTCGACGCCCTTGATGTCGACCTTCACCGTGCCGAGACGCGCCTGAACGCCCACGTCGAGTTGGAGCAGGCTGCCCAGCCGTGCTCGCAGAGAAACAGAGGTGTCCAGATCGTCTACCTCGACGTAGATCTGATCAACTTTGACCTGCGGGATCTGGAGGACGACGTCCGGGTCTGACATTGTTTTGCTGCTGCGCCCACCAGCCGGCTGAGGAAGGCCGTGCGCACCACTTTCCGGAATGAGGGGGTGTTCGCCGGGCTTGGCACCCGTCGGCCCGGCGGCGACACTGCGGCTCTCGCCCGGCTCGGCGGATTTTGCGCCTTCCTCGGCGTCGCGCTGCCCATCAACGCGTTCACGCGGTTGCGCCGGCGACTCCCGTGCGCCCGTGTCCCGGCTCTCCGGTTCGGTCATCACGCACTCCTTGGGCCTCGCCTGACGTCCGAACGGATTAGGTGCCGATCCGGCGGGGCTGAAGCTGTCCCGACCCCGGCCCGGTCAACTGCCAGAACTCCTGCGGCAATTGGTCGACGAAGTCCCCGTACTCCTTCGCGCTGGCAGCCTCACGGAGGGTGTCCAAGACGGCTCGCGCTCCGTCGGTGGCCACCTGGTGATCCACCCCTGCCTGGGACTGCACCCGTTGGAGGAATTCGGTGAGGCCGAACCGTTGCGGATCTTCGGTGGGCCTGGACACCAGGCCGCGTAGCTCCTCGGGGAGTTGGGAGGCGAGGTCCCTTGCCTGGCCACCGGTGACCCGTTTTGCCACGGTCTCAAGCGTGGCGCGGGTGATCGGTTCGGCCTTTTCGGGCGGAACCCTGGGTCGTGCTGCCACAGACTGAATGAACTCGTTGTAGTTCACCTCGGATCCCCTCTCGAACCGGATGACGGCGGGTACCCGCCGCCGTCCGGGTTAATCGGCGGGTCGTCCATCTCAGGGTCGTGGCGGAGGACTGTGGGTGATACGTCGGGTCACGGGCGACTGGTACAGGCCAGCGCTGGTGATGGCGTAGAAAACGGGCAGAAGGACGAAGATGGCCAGGCCGATCAACGGCGCGACAAGGTAGCCGACCAACCCCGCGAGGACGTAAAGGACGACCCCGACGAGGGCTCTGAGCCGCTCGACGGGAAAGAAGCCGCCCCTGGCCTGGTCCTTGAGCAGGTCCGGGTTTTTTGCCAGGTAGTGGTAGAACGCCAGCCAGGTAGCGCACAGCAACGCGCCGATCAGCGCGTAGAAGGCGACGGCCACCCGCTGGTCCGCGTTGTTGTGCTCCTGCAGCGCGTCCGACACGACGGCGGTCGGAAACGGCAGCAACGCCGTGCTGAACAGCACGAACAGGTTCATCCAGTGCAGGCCGCGATCGACCTGCTGGATGCGGTTGAACGCCGCCTTGTGGTTGAGCCAGACGACTGCCACATACGAGTAGGACGCGAGATAAGCGGCGTACGAGGGCCACTGCTCGAGGAGTCCGGAGAGGAGGCGGCCAGGAGGAACGTCCGGCACCCGCAGGTCCAGGACCAGCAACGTGATGATGATGGCGAAGATGGCGTCGCTGAACGCCACCGCGCGGCTGGTGTCTGACCGGGTGCCTAGGTCTGCGTCTGGCCCGCTCACCGACTGCGCCTACCCAGGGTCGTCCATGGCAAACAGATGGAGAGCCGGGGGTGCGAGTGCGGCCGTCCGCGGAAGGTCGGCGCCCGCGGACAGACGCCGCATCCGGCCACCGGGCGTGCCGCGGTGGCCGGATGCGGGTGGTGGTCAGGGTTTGAGGACGACCTTCTCGCAGTTGTCCTGCTTGTTCTTGAAGATCTCGAAGCCGCGTTCCGCCTGGTCGAGTGGCAGGGTGTGGGTGATGACCCGGGTCGGGTCGATCTCCCCACGTTCGATGCGCTGCAACAGCGGTTTCATGTAGCGCTGCACGTGGCATTGACCGGTACGCAGGGTCAGCGCCCGATTCATCCACGCCCCGGCCGGGAACTTGTCGAGGAAGCCGCCGTACACGCCGATCACCGACACGATGCCGCCGCTGCGGCAGGACAGGATCGCCTGCCGTAGCGCGTGCGGGCGCTCGGTCTCCGATCGGACTGCCTGCTTGATCCGGTCGTAGGCGTGCACGTGCGCGGCACCGTGGCTGGCTTCCATGCCGACCGCGTCGATGCACTTGTCCGGCCCCCGCCCACCGGTCAGTTCCAGCAGCCGGGACCGCACGTCCACGTCCTCGAAGTTCACCGGCGTGTGGCCCGCCCGTTCGGCCATCTGCAGCCGGTACGGCTCTTTGTCGATGGCGATGACCTTCGCGGCGCCGAGCGCCCGGGCGCTGTCCATCGCGAACTGCCCGACCGGGCCGGCGCCCCACACCGCCACCACATCGGTGGGCTGGATGTCGCACATCTCGGCGCCCATGTAGCCGGTGGGCAGGATGTCGGAGAGGAACAGCACCTGCTCGTCGGTGAGGTCGGCCTCGATCTTCAGCGGACCGACGTCGGCGAACGGAACCCTCGCGTACTGCGCCTGACCGCCGGCGAAGCCACCGGTCAGATGCGAATAGCCGAAGATCCCGGCAACCGGGTGGCCGAACATCTTCTCCGCGATCCCGGCGTTGGGGTTGGAGTTCTCGCAGCAGGAGTACAGCTCGGCGGCGCAGGCACCGCACGCTCCGCACGCGATCGGGAACGGCACCACGACCCGGTCCCCGAGGCGCAGCCGACCTGGGTCGACGCCCCGGCCGACCTCCACCACCTCACCCATGAACTCGTGACCCATGACGTCGCCGTCCTGCATCGTGGGCACATACCCGTCGAGCAGGTGCAGGTCCGAGCCGCAGATCGCGGTGGAGGTGATCCGTACGATGGCGTCGCGGTCGTTGAGGATCTTCGGGTCCGGTACGTCACGGACCTTGACCTTGTTGCGGCCCGCCCAGGTGTTCGCCCTCACGCGTCTGCCCCCTTCGCGAGCTCGGAGTCCGACAGCGGTTGCGCCGGACGCTGCGGGAACTCCTTGCGGGCCCGCTTGCCCCACGGGGCCCCCTCGGATCGAACCACCTGGCCGGTCTCCAGCACCTGCTTGAGCCGGCGCAGGTCGTCGTCCAGCTGCTGGTGCGGTTCCTCACCGAAGTACCTGGCAACCACCTTGCCGACCGGGCCGCCCGGGATGTCGTACGACATGACGACATGCACCTCGGTGCTGACCCCATCCGGGGCGGGAACGAACCGGACCGTGCCGGCGTTCGGCACGTCGGCGTTCCCGGTGGACCGCCACGCGATCATCTCGCCGGGGTTCTCGTCGGTGATCTCCGCGTCCCACTCGACATTCTTGCCGAAGGGCGCGCTGGCGGACCAGTGGCTCGTACGGTCGCCGGTGGCGCGGATCGTCTCGAGGTGTGCCATGAACGTGGGGAGGTTGTCCAGGTCACGCCAGAACGCGTAGACCGTGGGCGGGGGTTTGCGGATGGTTGTCGTGGCTGTCAGCTCCATGGATCCTCCTTCGCGTGGGCCTCGTACCGGCACCGCCGAACCGATCCTCGTGGCGCGGATGGCCTGGACGGCGGTCAGCAGGTCCACCACCGTGATCCCGACGATGGCGCCAGTGACACCGACGAGGCGACGGCGGCGGTGCCCGCTTCGGTGGGCGATGGCCACCCCGAGAGAGGCGAGGTCCATCGCGTCGCCCACGACCCGGGTCCACGCCCAGATGCCCTTGCGCCGGCTCGTCAGGAGCCCGGCCGCATGGACCAGCTCCCGCGCCCCGACCAGCGGCACCATGGTCCGGGAGGTCGAGGAGTCGTCCACCCCGCTGATTCGGCGCACCGTGTCCGGTGCCGCCAGCTGTGCCATCCCCAGACCGAGACTCATCCAGCCGAGCCGGCGCCCTCGCCGTTGTAGGTCTTCCTGCCTGGCCTGAGCGGCCTCTCGGGTTGCTAGTTGAGTCACGGGTCGCCTCCGTATCCGGTCGCACCCCGGCCGAGCCATTCCGGCTCGTGGAAGTCCGGTACGCAACCCATAGAGGCCCGCATACCCCTCGGAAATCACCTCAATCCGCGCATCGGTCGCGGTATGGAGGTGATCCCTGTTCCGCTGCTCAGCGCGGCGTCAGGGATGCCACCGCTGTGGGGGCCCAGGCCCGCCCCGATGCGCCGGATCCTGAGCCCCGTCGCGTCAAGCCGTCGCCGTCTGGCGGACGTTCTCGCCCTGAGCGAACACTTCGACCATCTTGGCGCAGAAGGCCGAAAGGTCACCGGGGTTGCGGCTGGTGACCAGGCCGTTGTCGACCTGTACCTGTTGGTCCACCCAGTTCCCGCCCGCGTTGCGGATGTCGGTCCGCAGACTGGGGAACGAGGTGACGGTCCGGCCGTTGACCATGCCGGTCTCGACCAACGACCACGGGCCGTGGCAGATCGCCGCCACCGGCTTCTGTTGCTGGAAGAACGCCCGAACGAAGTCCATCGCCTGTGGGTTCATCCGAAGCCGGTCGGGGTTGACCGTCCCGCCCGGCAGCAGCAGGGCGTCGTAGTCGGCCGCGCTGGCCTCGTTGACAGTCCGGTCCACCCGGTAGTGGTTGGCAGGGTTGATGTCCTGGTTCATCGACTGGATCTCACCGGAATCCAGTGAGATCAGGTGGACCTCGGCGCCGGCCTGCTCTGCGGCGGCTCGGGACTGGGTGTACTCCACGTCCTCCACCCCGTCCGCGGCGAGACAAGCGATTCGTTTGCCGGTCAGTGGCTGCTGGCTCTGCGCCATTGTGGCGGCCTTCCCATCGCGGCGCCGCGCCGTCGGCAGCGCATCGTTCGCTCGCGGTCGCCTTCCCGGTGTCAGAACCGGGAAACAGGTCATCGAAGGCTCCTACGGGCGGACGGATGGGCCTGCTCGCCGATCAGGCAGCTCTGCGGAGGAAAGGTCGCCCTACGGAGACTGCTTCCTGTCGATGCGGGTAACGCGCACTGACCCCACTGGCGCCGAGGCCCCGGAAAGGCCGACATGACACTCCCTACCGCTTCGATCCAACTGCCGTCCGGCCAGACCATGCCCGTGCTCGGCCAGGGCACGTGGTACCTGGGTGAGCGTCCCGCAAAGCGACGGGATGAGCTGGCCGCCCTGCACGCCGGCCTCGACCTGGGCATGACCTTGATCGACACTGCGGAGATGTACGGCGATGGCGCCTCCGAGGAGCTTGTCGGCGAGGCCATTGTCGGACGACGCGACGATGTGTTCCTGGTCGACAAGGTGCTGCCGTCCAACGCCAGCCGCCAGGGGGCCGTGCAGGCCTGCCGCCGTAGCCTGCAACGACTCGGCGTCGACCACATCGACCTCTATCTGCTGCACTGGCGCGGCAACCATCCACTCGCGGAGACGATCGAGGCGTTCGCCGAACTTGTCGACGCCGGCGACATCGGACAGTGGGGCGTGAGCAACTTCGACCTCTCCGACATGACCGAGCTGCTCGAGGCCGGCGGGAACGACTGCGCGACCAACCAGATCCTGTACAACCTCACCCGCCGCGGCCCCGAGTACGACCTGCTGCCCTGGCTACGTGAACACCGGATTCCGGTGATGGCGTACTCCCCGATCGAACAGGGCAGACTACTCGGCCACGACCAGGTCGCGCAGGTCGCCGCGCGGCACGGGGCGACGCCCGCTCAGGTCGCGCTGGCCTGGGTGCTGAGGCAGGACATGGTTGCGGCCATTCCTCGATCGTCCAACCCGGAACACACCCGGGAGAACGCGGAAGCGCGCGACCTGCACCTGACCGAGGAGGACATCACGGCACTCGACATGGCATTCCCGCCACCTACCGGCCCACAACCACTGGAGATGTTGTAGGGCCGGCGGCCGTCTCGGTGCAGGCCGGGCCGGCCGGGGGACCGAGATCGCCGTACGGCTGCGCGACGGCGCCCGACTCACTGCCGCCGCCGCGGCCCGACGGCTCACCGGTCGGGATCCTGAACAGGCGATCCGGGCAGCGCTGCGAGAGTCGAAGCAACTGATCGAGACCAGTGAAGTCCTGCACCTCCGGCCAGATGCTTAGAAGCGTCAAGCAGCGGTGCCCCGGGCATCGCGTACGGACGCACGCCTGGCGGGGTCACCGGCTCTGACAAAGGACGTCACGTCTCCTCGGGTTGCTCTGCCCGCTCCCGGTCTTCCTTCCGAGAGGGTGGAGGCGCGCAGGCACCCGCGGTCACTGGAGAGCATCTTGACCTTGCGGACGACGTTGGTGACGCCCTGGGCGTGTGCCCCGCCCGCGTCGGGTCGCTGAAGCCGTCCTCGATGAGCTGTTCGATGCCGAGCAGCCACTGCTGTTGGTGGTAGGTATCGCGGGCCAGGTTGAATCGGAGCATCTCCTTGACGCCGGGGTCGTCGGTCATGTTCAGCACCCGGCTGGTCTGGAGGCGGCTCTGAGCTTCGGCGGCGACGTTGGAGCGCTGCCGAACCCGCCTTCCCAGGGGCCACCGGCGACAGGACTTACGCCATGGGTGCAGGCATACACCCACAGCATCCGAATCTGCCGAAAAGGGGAGTTTGCCCGACGGTCCGTCTGGACACCTGTCTGTCATGTTCGATGACTTCACGGACGAGCGGATCGACGTCGGGGAAGTGGAGCTACGAGTCCGGCACGCCGGACAGGGCCTTCCGGTTCTTCTCATTCACGGCCATCCCCGTACCGGTTCGACGTGGCATCGGGTCGCGCCGCAGTTGGTCGAACGCGGGTTCACCGTTGTCTGTCCGGACATGCGCGGCTACGGACAGTCGGGAAAAGCGCGCATCCTCCCCGACCACTCCCAGCAGTCCAAGCGAGCAGTGGCAGCGGATTTCGTCCGGCTGATGAATGCTCTGGGCCACCCGAGGTTCGCCGTAGTTGGGCACGACCGCGGTTCCTACGTCGGGCTACGCCTGGCACTGGACCATCCCCACGCAGTTAGCCATCTGGTCGTGCTCGACGGCGTGCCGATCAGCGAGGCCCTCGCGAGGTGCGACGCCACGTTCGCCCGCGACTGGTACCACTGGTTCTTCTTCGCCCAGGCTGACACGCCAGAACGGGTAATTAACGCCGATCCCGACGCGTGGTACGCCAGCAAGGCGCGGCCCGACAGCATGGGAGCCGAAAACTACCAGGAGTTCCGGCAGGCCATCCACGACCCAGCCACGGTGCGGGCGATGCTGGAGGACTACCGCGCTGGCCTCGGAGTTGACCGAGAGCACGAGGAAGCCGACCGGCACGCGGGCCGCACCGTAGGCTGCCCGACGCTCTTCCTCTGGTCCACGCGGGACGACATGGAGAACCTCTACGGTGATCCGCTCACGGTCTGGGCGGCGTGGGCCGATGATCTTCGTGGTCATCCGATTGAGTCCGGACACCACGTCGCTGAAGAGAATCCCGACGGCTTGACCATAGCGCTGCGGGACTTTCTCACCTGACAGTCTCTCTCCGCCGCGCTGGTCCACCACGAGGTCACCGCTGGGTATACGGCCTGTTGCTCACGGGCGCAGCGGCGCTCCTAGTGCAGAGAGGTTGCGAAGAACGCAGGCTACGTCAGCGGGCTTGACTGCGACTCGACAGCGACTTCCGGCCGCCTGATGTTCCGAACAGCAGGTTCCCACCCGTCAGTGCGCCGTCAAGGCGGCACTAGCCAAGGTAAACGATTGCTGTCGTACCGAAAGCCTCGTCCTATGTCGACATCGGCCTCCCGCACTGCCCGCACTCATGACCCGTCGGGCCGCAGGCCGTTGACGACGATCGCGAGCATGCGGTCGAACTGGGGGCGATGTTCCGCAGTGCCGGCTACGGAGAGCAAGCCGGCGAGCATGCTTCCCACATCGATCGGGTCGACGTCGGCGCGCAGGTGTCCTGTCTGTGCCCCGGCGCTCAGTAGTTCTCCCAGGATCTGCTGGACCTCGTCGCAGACCGGGCCGGTGCCGAAGCGGCCCGAGGCGCTCATGGCGGCCAGGGCCTCACAGATGCCGCGCCGCTCGGTGGCCCATGCGGCGAACCGGCCCATCCAGATGTGTAGCGCCCGGTCCGGTGGCTGGCTGGCCAGCAGGGCGTGGGCGTCCTCGTGTAGCGGGCGGATCTGGTCGCGGTAGATCTCTTCGACCAGGTCCTCGCGCGTCGGAAAGTGGCGGTAGAGGGTGGCGCTGCCGACGCCGGCGCGTTTGGCGATCGCGTCGAGCGAGATCGTCTGGTTGCCGGCAGCGAAGGCTTCAGCCGCGATGGCTATCAGGTGTTCGCGGTTGCGGCGGGCGTCGGCGCGCAGACCGGCCGATCGAGAAGTCATGGTCATCACAATCGCTGAGTCGGGCTGGGTCAGGGTTGGCAAAACGGGGGCATCCCCGTTTAGTGTAGGCCAGGCTAAGCGGGGATCTCCCCGTTTCGGACCTGAGGAGCCACCATGCCCAGAGCGCTCATCACCGGCGGAACTTCCGGGATCGGCCTCGCCACCGCAGAGCTACTGCACGCCCGGGGGTACGAGGTCGCCGTCACTGGTCAGAACCCCGACACGATCGCCAAGGCGAAAGCCGCACTCCCCGACAACGTGCTCGTAACCCGCGCCGACGCGCGCAGCCTCGCTGACACCGACGCACTCGTACAAACTGTGTCCGACCACTTCGGCTCCCTCGACCTGCTGTTCCTCAACGCCGGAGTCTTCCGCCCGGCACCGGTAGCCGAGGTGACTGAGGCATCGTTCGACGAACAGGTCGCCATCAACTTCAAGGGCCAATACTTCACCCTCCAGAAGGCGCTCCCCCTGATCAACGACGGCGGTTCCGTGGTCATCACCGTCGGGATCGGCGCCCGGCGCGGCAGTCCCGGCGCAACGATGGGCGCGGCAACTCGCGGAGCGCTGCTGGCGATGCTGCCCTCCCTCGCGCTCGAACTGGCCCCCCGCCGGATCCGGGTCAACACCGTGAGTCCCGGAGCGATCGCCACCCCGCTCTTCGACAAGCTCGGAGTTCCCGAAGTCGGACGCGACGCCATGCGCGCGAACATCCCGTTCGAGCGCTTCGGATCCAGCCAGGAGATCGCGGAAGTCGTCGCCTTCCTCGCCTCGGACGCCGCCAGCTACCTGACCGGACAGGACATCGTCGTGGCCGGCGGCTACGGGCTCAGCGCCTGACCGTTCCCTCGGCGCAACCAGCCGCGGCACACCTGGCTTTTCTCACCGCATGCCATCACCAGCTCAGGAGAACCTGATGTCACTCACGCTCGATACCTACCGCCAACTCGGCCGCTCCGGGCTGTGGATCTCACCGCTCGCGCTCGGCGCTGCCACCTTCGGCAACGACTGGGGCTGGGGCGCCGAAAAGGACGAGGCGCGCCGGCTGTTCGACCTCTACGTCGAGCGTGGCGGCAACTTCATCGACACCGCTGTCACCTACACCAACGGCACCTCCGAGCGGATGCTGGGCGAGTTCGCCCGCGGCCGCCGGGACAGCCTGGTGCTGGCCACGAAATACACGACACTGCGCACCCCAGGCGACCCAAACTCCGGCGGTGCCAGCCGCAAGAGCCTGAACGGCGCCGTCGAGACCAGCCTGCGACAGCTGGGGACCGACTACATCGACCTGCTCTACCTGCACGTCTGGGACTTCACCACACCCGTGGAGGAGATCCTGCGCGGCCTTGACGACCTGGTCCGCCAAGGCAAGGTCCTGTACGTGGCGATCTCCAACACCCCGGCCTGGCAGATCTCCCGCATGCACGCCATCGCCGACCTGCGCGGATGGTCGCCGCTGGCCGCGGTGCAGCTGGAGTACAACCTGATCGAACGCACCGCCGAACGCGACCTGCTTCCCATGGCCCGGGAACTGGGGCTGGGAACGGTCCTCTGGTCACCACTCGCCGGCGGGGTGCTCACCGGCAAATACAGCCGCCAAGACCTGGCCACGCCAGATGCCGCAGCCGCCGAAAGCGCCCGTAAGGGCTTCAATCTGGCACTCGGTGGGGTCACCGAACGCAACCTCGCGATCGTCGACGTGGTCAAAGAGATCGCCAGCGAACTGAACCGCACGCCCGCTCAGGTAGGCCTGGCCTGGACCCTGCAGAACCCCGCGGTGACCTCCCCAGTCATCGGTGCCCGTACATCAGCACAGCTACAGGAAAACCTCGGCGCACTGGAGGTCGAGTTCACGCCGTCGCAGCTCACTCGGCTCGACCAAGCCAGCGCCATCGAGCTCGGCTTCCCGCACGCGATGCTCGCCAGCGACCACATCAGAGCCCAAACCCGTGGCGAAATCACATTCGCAAACCACCGCTGACACCACGGCGCGATTCGGATGAGGGCCGGCGTCGGCGAGCCGGTAGCCGTAGGGTTGCCGACTCGCCGAGGTGTCGGCGGCACCTCGATCTGACGCACGACTATCTGGTGGTTCCCGGGGCGGCGGCGGCCTGCCGTGCCTGGCCGTGTTGTTCACCGCGCCCAGCGCACGGCCATCACGGGCTGCCGTTATGCGTGAGGCGGACTGCTCGGGCGGAGGTCGCAAGCCGGTCGGCGAGCGCGATGACGAGACCGCGGAGGTCATCCGGTCGCTCGATGACAAACGGCTGGTCGAGCGACGCGAGCAACGGAGGCAACCAGTCGAGCCGCTCCGCCCACAGCTCGACGCGGAGCCAGCGCTCGGTCTCCGGATCTGCATCTCCCCCGGACGAGGGCTCCTCCACGCTCGCGACGCTGGCGGGAAATCGGGTGCGGATCTGCTCGACCGTCCCCTGGATCCAGAGTGTCACCTGATGCCGGTACGGAGCCTTGGCGAGCCCTGAGAGGACGCGCTGCGCCGGATCGAGTCCGGCGGGCGGCTCGAACGCGCCGGGCAGGGTCCTCGCGTCTGCGATGCGGTCCAACCGGAACGTCCGGTCTTCGCCGATCTCGGGATCCGCGCCCGTGACGTACCACCGGCCCGAGTGGGCGACGAGCCCGTACGGGTGCAGGGTGCGTTCGCTGTGCCGCCCGTCGGCGGCGGTGTACGTGATCGAGACCGGCCGACGATGGTGCACGGCATCGGCGAGAGAGAGCAGGATCACGGTCTCCGGGACGGCGAACTCGCCGGGCGGAGCCGTGAAGGTGAGGGATTCGAGCACAGTGTCGAGCCTGTGGGCGAGCCGCTTGGGCAGTACCCGCCGGATCTTCGCCGCCGCCGTCTCACTCGCCGTGCCCGTCGCCGTCATCAACCCCGCTCGGCGACCGGCGACCAGGCCGAGCAGCACGGCGAGTGCTTCGTCGTCGCCCAGCATGAGCGGAGGCATGCGGTATCCGGCAGCGAGCCGGTACCCGCCGTAGCGGCCCCGCACCGACTCGACGGGCACGTCGAGCTCGATCAGGTGGTCCACGTACCGCCGCACGGTGCGCCCGTCGACGCCGAGCCGGTCGGCGAGTTCGGCCACCGTCCGGCTGCCGCCCGACTGTAGGAGCTCCAGCAGAGTGAGCACGCGAGCGGTAGGTCGAGCCATGCGTGGAACATAGCGCAAATGTGGACCGTTTCTGTCCGGTATTGGTCCTAGCATGCGAGGTAGAACGGCTCCACCGGAACAAGGGGATCACCATGAACTTCGTCTCGACCCGCATCATCACGGACGACGTCGCGCGCCTCGTCGACTTCTACGAGCGAGCCACGGGAGTGCAGGCGAGCTGGGCCAACGAGGACTTCGCCGAGGTCAGGACCACGACCGCGACCCTCGCGATCGGCAGCACCCGCACCGTCCCGCTGTTCGCGCCTGGCGCCGCCCGTCCGGCCGACAACCGTACCGTCATCATCAAATTCCTCGTGGACGACGTGGATGGCGCGCATCAGAACCTTGCCAGCTTCGTCGAGAACTTCGTCAACGAGCCCACCACGATGCCCTGGGGCAACCGGTCGTTGCTGTTCCGCGACCCCGACGGCAACCTCGTCAACTTTTTCACCCCAGTGACCCCGGCCGCCATCGAAAAATATGCTCGCTGACGACAGTGCGGCCCCCGCCAGGTGCCCCCGGCAGGCCGGCGTACGGGTGCGCGTTCACGGCGTTGGGCGGTGAGAACGTCGCGGTGGTGTGCGGGCGGCGTCAGTCAGCACACCGCCCGCACAAGCTTCCGTCAGGTTCCGGCGACCACGACGACGGCGCCCGTCGCCGCCTCGATGCGGTGGATCGGGTCGAACTCGGCGTAACTACTACGGTCGGAACAGGTGACGCTGCCCTCGGCGACGAGGTCGTTCGTTGCTGAGGTGGCGGTGTTCCACCTCGTCACCGGTCCGCCCGAGTCACCGCCGAGCACGGGACCGTCCTGCGCGTGTCCGGTGACGGTGTCGACCTCCACCACCGGGGAGCCGCTGCATCCGGTGTTGCCGGTGTCGGTGACCTTGCCGTACACCAGGCCGCCGTTGGAGCCGGAAATGTAGACGGCGGAGCCGATGGCGGGCCACCCGGTCAGCTTCGCCGTGACCGGGTTGGCTGTCGACGTGTCGCGCTCGCCGAACCAGGAGTACCGGCTGAAGTAGGCCCCGTTCTCGCCGGCGACCATGGAGACGTCCGTGCCCAGGGCCAGGTAGTTCGAGCTGACGCGGAGGTTCCAGCCGCCGTTGTGCCAGAAGGTGGTGCCATTGGCACCGCAGTGCCCAGCGGTCGTCACCCAGTTGCTGTTCGTTCCCCCGCGAGTCATCCGGAAGCCGGTCGTGCAGTACGCGTTCACGCTACGCGGGTTGTCCCCCGCGGCGGTGACGTTGTAGTTGAACATCGCCAACCCGCCGTAGTACGGGATGGTGTCAACCCGGCGGCTGGCGGGCGTGATCCCGGCCTGCGAGACCGATACCCGGGGAGTCACGCCGGTAGCCTTGACGGCGGCGGCGACGAGTGCGTCCGCGTCCCCGGAAGCGTGGATGACGACCTCTCCGGCCAGGCGGTCCAGCTTCACACGGTCAACGCTGGCGGCGTGGGAGCCAGCCCAGGCGCGGCTGTTTGCCAGCCGCTCGGCTGCGGCTTCCAGCCGTTTGATCGGTACCGCAGTGGTCTCGAACCGGACCGGGACCTCTCCCGCCTGTCGCGAGCGGGAGCCGACCGCGGAGCGAAGCCGGGCACCGTCGGCGTTCTGTACCTGGCGGACGACCAGTTGACCGGTCACCTCGTCGAAATAGGTGCCGCCCGCGCCGTCGGGGTGCGCGGCGGCAGCGGCTTCCAGTCGGTGGAACTGCGCGGTCATCGCCTCGACGTCGACTGCTGCGGCAAAGCCGGGTTGCGGGGCCGGCCCGGCCGAAGACTCCTTCGCCTGAGCGGGGGACGATGTGACCGCGATCGTGGTGACTAGGCAGCAGAGCAACACCATGCTTTTACGCATGGAGCCTCCTTAGTGGAAGGTGCCCGGATGGTGCGGTGATCGTATAGTCCCGATCGCGGCGGCGATGTCCCACGCATTGATAAACGACATAGTCTGACTTGTTTCATTCGTCCAGACACGAAACGGGTCCAGGGCCCCCACGCGGAGGGCTCCTGGACCGGTGTACGACCGTGCGACCCGTCAGAAAATGTTCATGGCGATGCCGTTCGTGAGCGACGTGGTGCTCTGTACGCCATCGATCTTGATCGGGTTGCCGGAGACGTGCTGCACGAAGATCCGCATGATGAAGTTACGGGTGCCGCAGGTCGGGTCGACCGGGATGCCGGACAGGGCGAAGTTCGTGACGTAGTGGTGCGCGTCGTCGCGGATCGTCTTGCGGGACGTCGCCGTGCTCGTCGTGCGACAGGTGTGCGCCGTCGTGTCCAGCTGGATCATCTCGAAGCGCACATCCACCACAGCGTTCGTGCCGCGCGGCTTTTCGTAGGCGTCGACGCTGCTGTTGCACGAGGCGGTACCCGTGTAGCAGGTAGTGAGCTCGAGATTGGCCAGCGCCTGGACGCTGGTGGCGTTGCTGTGAGCGTTCCACTTGTACACGGGCGTGCCGTCGTTGTAGAACACCCAGGCCGTGGAGGTGCCCGCGCCGACGTAGGTGCAGGTGCTGGACGTCCCGGTGCTGTTGCAGGAGGGGTTCTGCCACCAGCGTGCGCCCACCTGGTTGGTGTCGCTCACCTCGAGCCAGGTGTTGGTGGCGACGGCGGTCAGATGGTAATCGGTGAGCGAGCTGGAGGCCGTGTATCCGTAGAGGCCGCAGGTGTAGGTGCCGGCCGACGGCGCGGTGAACAGCAGGTCGGCGTAGATCGGCAGATGCCCAGGCGTGGCGTAGTACGTGGTGTCCGAGCCCTCGTGGTTGCGGGACGACGTTGAGGTGGTGCCGACCACGGTGCCGGCTGCGTCCACGCACTTGAGCGTGTTGTTCATCGCCACGATCTGCGTGACGCTGCTCGTCGCCTCAAGACGGCCCCGTACGTGCCTCGACTCTCCGGCCGAGAGCGTGACCGTTCGGCTCAGGAGGCGCTCCTCGACTCTTGAGTAAAAGTTGTTCCCGCTCGTCAGCGTCAGTCTCGTCACCGGCCCCGCATCCGCCTGCGCGGCCTGCGCGGAGCCGGTGATGATCAGCAGCGCCACGAGCATGCTGAATGCTTTCCGCACGTATCGACTCCTTCAGTGTTGAGGAAGGGCGCCCGGGAGAGCGCCGCGTCGGCCGAATTGCCGGCCATGACCCGAATCGGACCGCAGTTCGAGGCGAGTGAATGTTAATGCCGGCTGATGCCCCACATGGTCTGTGCCAGCCGCATGGTGAGCAGCCTTCTGTCGGGTGAACATTGGCCGTGCGAACAACAGAACGACGGTGCGGGCCACCTCCAGGTGGCCCGCACCGTTATCGAACGCTGGGCGCGTTACGCCCGTCTGCAGAACGCTGTTGGGTTCGAGTTCCCGGCCTACAGGTCGGCCGTCGTCACCCGGGAGGACTCGTACGTCGTGGAGGCCCGGGGGAGGTCCGGCACGGTGGAGACGTGCTTGACCAGCATGCCGGTCGTGGCGTCGATGGTCAGCACCTCGCTGACCTCGCCGCCGAACACCTCGGGGCCGGCGGTGATCGTCAGCGTGGCCTTGCCGTGGGTGGTCGAGTCCTTGACGCTGACCGCGGCGATGGTGGACAGCAGACGCAGCACACCGGCCCGGACCTGCGTGTTGCCGTCGCCAGCGGACAGCGCTTCGATGCTGAATGTCCACAGGGCATTGTCGAAGTGCCGCTGAACGGCCTGAGGGCTGTACGGCTTCGGCTCGGCGTTGCCGCCCTTCTGCTTGATGATCACCTGGGCGTCCGCCTGCTGCTTGTCCCACACCGCCTTCTGCGCTGCGGGGTCGAGGCCCACCAGCGGGTCCTCGGCTGCCTTGAGCATCTGGGTCCGGCCGTCGGCCGGGCTGCTGTCCGCTGCGGCGACGGCTGCCTTGAGGAGCGGAGCGTAGCCGCCGTCCGTCATCTGATCCTGATGACGGGCGATCGCGCGCTTGATGTCCCGCACGCTGTTGCCCGAATAGATCGCGTGACCGTCGGTGTACAGCGTGTACACGACCTGCATGGTCTTGGTGCCGTGGACCTGCGTCGCCTTCACCAGCCACGCGTCGCCCGCTGACGGGGTGAGCGTCTTGATGGACCCGGCCAGGGTCATCAGCGGCGCGCGCTCGGCAGGCCGGTCGACGGTGGTCGAGCTTGAGGTGGCGGCCGACGAATCCTTGCTGGCCTCCGTGACCCCGGTCGCCGACGAGTTGAGCACCACAGCGACGACTGCCGCCGCGGCGGCAACCCCCACCCCGGCGCCGATGCCCAATCGGCCCGCGATACCGACCCGGCGGCGGCGCTGCTCCCGCGTGGTTGTCGTCGTTTCCATGGTTGAAGTCGCCTCCATAGTCGTGTCCTCCGCTGATACCGCCCCCAGCAGCCGCACGGTTCCGGGGTCGGCCATGGCCGCCCGCAGCACCGCCCGCGCCCGCTGATACGCCTCCGGGCGTAGTGGTTCCGCGCTGCCCAACGCACCGACCAGATCGAGCTCGTCGGTCATCGGTGTCTCTCCTTCGCGCTGTTGCGGTCCTTCAGAAGCGCGGACACCCCCGGGGCGTCGCGCAATGCCGTCCTGGCCTGGCTCAGCAGCCGCCGCGCGGTGCCGGCCGGTATGCCGAGTGCCCGCGCGGCGTCGGCTGCGGTCAGGTCCTCCCAGGCGACGAGCCTCAGGACCTCCCGCTCTTCGGGTTTGAGCCGCGTCAGGGCCGACCGGAGCACCGCCCGGGCGTCCACGCCGAGGTCCACCGCCGACCACGGATCCCATCCAGTAGCCACGTCCGGTACGTCCGCGACCAGGTCCTCGGCCGGCCGGGACCGCCAGTAGCGCCGCAAGCGATTCAATGCCACCCCGTACAGCCACGGTCGCGCATCGTTGTACGACCGGTCGTACGAGCGCCGCGACTCGAACGCCGCAACCCACACCTCGCCCAGGAGGTCCTCAGCCGCATCCCGCCCAACCCGGCGAACGAGGTACGAACCGACGGCGGCCTCATGACGCTCGACCACCTCTACGAAGGCGTCGACATCGCCATCCAGCGACCGGCCTATCAAATCCGCATCCGAAGCCATGGCCCTCCTCGGCAAAAATCCGCGCTTCAACCTGACATTGCCGATCAGGCGGGAAAGTGTTCAGGTGCCGAGGTCCGACGGCGAGGTAGGCATGGGCGCACCGAACGAGCGTTACGGGTCAAGCGGTTCGATGACCTGCTTTCGGGCGTGTTGATAGATGACAGAGCTGCGGAACCCGACGATCTCGCGGCGACCGCTGAACTTGTCCATGAGGAAGGAGTGCAGGCCGTCGACGCTGGGTACGGCGACGTGGACGAGGAAGTCGTCGCCGCCGGCCACGACGTACACCGACAGCACCTCGGGCAGCTCCATCGCATATTTCTTGAAGCCGTCGATGACGGTGCGGCTCAGGGGCCGGACCTGAACGTGCAGCAATGCTTGGACGCCGCGGTTGAGGGCGGCCAGGCTGATCTCGGCGTGGTAGCCGGTGATCACGCCGCGTTCCCGTAGTGCGCGCACGCGTTCCAAGCAGGTGGACGGCGCGATGCCGACTGCCCGGGCCAGTTCGCGGTTGGTCTGCCGCGCATGTGTCTGCAGGTGCTGGATGATCGCCGTATCAAGTTCGTCCACGACCGAAATCTTGCCATTTCTCCGAACGTTGTTCGCTTTGAGCCGGTCAGTGCCGCGCAGCTGCCTACTGTCGATCTCGTTTCGGCGAGCACACGACAGGAGCCATCATGGTCGCGACCCATCTCGACACCGAGTCCATGCACGAACACGTCGTCCTCAGGCGGGGCGTACGGTCGGGCCTGCCGATCGTCGTCGCGGTGCACTCCACAGCGCTCGGTCAGGCCATCGGCGGCTGCCGGCTCGCGCACTACCCGCATTGGCGCGACGGGCTCACCGACGCGCTGCGGCTGTCGGCCGCGATGTCGGACAAGTGCGCGTTGGCTGGGCTGCCCAACGGCGGCGGCAAGACCGTCATCGCACTGCCCCCGGGCAGGACACTTGACGCGGCCGCCCGTCGGGCGGTGCTGCACGACGTGGGCGACGTCATCGCCGGCCTGGATGGCGCCTATGCCACCGGCCCGGACGTGGGAACCGGACCGGACGACATGGTCACGATCGCCGAGCGGACCCCGCACGCGTTCTGCCGACCGGTGCAGGCCGGTGGCAGCGGTGACTCCTCCGGCCACACCGCGGTCGGCGTCGTCGCCGCGCTGCATGCCCTGTGCGCCGAGCGATTCGGGTCAGCCGACCTGTCCACGCGCAGCTTCGCCGTGCTCGGCCTCGGCCGCGTCGGCAGCCACGTGCTGCGCATACTCGCCGACGCCGGCGCGACCCTGGTGGCCGCCGACACCGACGAGGGCAGGCGAACGTTCGCCGACACAGCGGGTGCCGCCTGGGCCAGCCCGCAGGACTGCCTGACCGCCGACGTGGATGTGCTCGTCCCCGCCGCTCTCGGCGGTCTGCTCACAGCGCACACAGTGCCGACACTGCGCTGCGCCGCGATCGCCGGACCGGCCAACAACCAACTCGACACTCCGGCCACCGCCGACCTGCTGCACCAGCACGGCATCCTCTGGGCGCCCGACATCATCGTCAGCGCCGGCGGCATCATCCACGCCACCGCCATCGAGCTACACCGGGAAACGTCCGCCCAGGCCACCGCCCGGGTCCACGGCATCGCCGACACCCTCACCGACATCCTGCGCACCGCCCGCGCCGCCGGCTCGACCCCGGCCGCCGCCGCCCGCTCCCGCGCCCGACACCAGATTGAGCACGGCCGCCCCTGACCCTGCCGCCAGCCGACCGCGAGAAAATGGTCGACCGCCGCTGTCCGACGCGGCCCGAACACCGGTATCCGCTGCTCAATAGCAGAACGGTGGCGGGTCGTCCGGGTCCCTGGTGATTCCCAGGTCCGCGCAGTTGAACGCGCTGCCCGCTCCATGGATGCGCCAGCCCCGGCTCGATGTGTACCGGAAGAGGTACGCGCCGTCGCCCTGCTGCTTCGGGTCCCAACCGGTCGCCCAGTCCTTCCAGCACCCCACAGTGTCCGGGGTGATGCGGTCGCCGTGGAGCCTCGGCCATGGCCAGTTGGTCGTCGGGGATCTGTTGGCGCGCCCAGGCGGTCAGCCGATGCGGCAGTAGACCGCGCGCGGTCGCCTCCAGATCGACGAAGCCGCGCACGAGGTCCGCGGTGACCGGTGTGGTGATCCACTGGTGTTCGGTGGGCATTGCCTCAAGCCTCTCGATCGAGATCTCGGTGTTCATCGGCGCGCCGCGCTGGAAGCCGCTGGCGGTGGTGCGGCCGTCGTCGGGTCAGCGAGTGCTGCGGTTGCGTAAGACCGCGTCGAGCGAATCCACGATCCATTCCCAGGATTCCAGCGCGTTGGGAGCGCTGTGTTCGAAACCACCGGCCAGCTCCAAGCTGACGTAGCCGTGGAAGACGCTGCCCAGCATCCGGACCGCATGGGTCGCGTCCGGCTCGTCCAACCCGTAACCCCGCAAGATCGCCCGAGCCATCTGCGCGTGCCGGACGCCGGCACTCGCGGCCGCCGTTTCCGGACCGAGCCGGAGCCGGGCGGCGGCGTAACGGCCCGGGTGTTCCCTGGCGTAGTCGCGGTAGGCGTCAGCGAACGCGGCCAGGGCGTCCCTGCCGGCCCGACCGGCGACGGCATCGGCGACGCGGTCGGCGAGTTCCTCCAGCGCGAACAGCGCGATGCGGATCCTGAGGTCCTGTGAGTTCTTGAGGTGCGAGTACAGGCTCGGGACCTTGACGTCGAACCGCCGAGCGAGCGCCGAGACGGTGACCTGGTCGAAGCCGACCTCGTCGGCCAGTTCCGCCCCCGCTCGGGTCAGACGCTCCGGCGTCAGTCCTGGTCTGTCCATCACGCCCTCCTATCTGCCTACAACAACTATGCTCCTGCCTAATGCCTGTAGGCAAATCCGTCAGCGAGCGTGAGACTGAGGCACCGTTCCCGCATGGCGGCCTGCGCGGTCAGTACTTGGGAACCACTCCTCGACGCTGAGAGAGTTCACGGCATGACCGAGATCCGCGAGTTCCGCACCGATATTCCGCGGGACGACCTCACCAACCGGCTGGCCCGTACCCGATGGGTCGACGATCTGCCCGGCGTCGGCGACGACGGTGTGCCGCCGGCCCGGGTCCGTGTCCTGGCCGGGTGCTGGCAGCACGGGTACGACCGGCGGGCGTGGGAGAAGCGCTGATGGATCGCCGGGCGATGAACCGGGCCACGCTCGACCGCCAGCTGCTCCTGCGCCGCTCCGACATGAGCGTCCCAGCGGCCCTCGCCCACCTCGTCGGGCTGCAGGCACAAACCCCGCACACCTGGTACGCAGGACTGTGGAGCCGGCTCGCCGACTTCCGGGCGGTTGACATCGCGACGCTGCTGGAGAGCCGGGCGGTGGTGAGGATCGCGCTGATGCGGTCCACCATTCACGTCATCGGTGCCGCGGAGGCCGCGCGGATTCGGCCGCTCGTACAGCCGGTGCTGGACCGGGACCTGTTCGCCAACCACACCCACGGGCGGTGGATGCGCGGGCTCGACACCGGTGCGGTGGCGGCGCACGCGCACGACCTGCTCGCCGAGCGGGCGATGACGCCCGCCGAGACGGGCGCCGCCCTGCTACGGCGGTGGCCGGACAACAACGCGGCGGCGCTCGCGTACGCGGCCCGTAACCTGCTTCCGCTCGTGCAGACGCCGCCTCGCGGGGTGTGGGGCTGTAGCGGCCGTACCGTGCACGCGCCGCTCGATGTCTGGGCGGACCCGCCGCTGCACCCAATGACGATCGATGACCTGGTGCTGCGTTACCTGGGCGCGTACGGCCCGGCGACAGTGGCCGACGCGCAGACCTGGAGCGGCCTCACCCACCTCGCCGAGGTGGTCGACCGGCTCCGGCCGCGGCTGCGGACGTTCCCCGGCGGGTACGTCGACCTGCCCAACGCGCCACGGCCCGACCCGGGCACCCCGGCACCGGTGCGGTACCTGTACGACTTCGACAACCTGCTGCTGTCCTATCGTGACCGGACGCGGGTGCTCACCGACGAGTTCCGCAACCGGGCGGTGACCCGGCACGG
Organism: Micromonospora sp. NPDC049089; assembly: GCF_040648775.1. Lineage (NCBI taxonomy): Bacteria > Bacillati > Actinomycetota > Actinomycetes > Micromonosporales > Micromonosporaceae > Micromonospora > Micromonospora sp. NPDC049089. The sequence goes on along the minus strand of NZ_JBEZEH010000003.1, from coordinate 42,195 downwards.
TCCGGTCCCCAGAGCGGTACTGGTCGACGGGTTCACGGCGGGAGCGTGGACGGTCGCAGCCGCGGCGCTCACCGTTCGGCTCTTCGTACCGCTGACGGCCGCCGACCGCGACGCGGTGACCGCCGAGGGTGCCGCGCTGCTGAGTTTCCTGCACCCGGACGCCGCGCCCGACGTGCGGCTCGTCGAGGAATTCGAATGAGGAGGAGAACAGCACACGAACGGCGCCTGCTCGCATAGCCGTCAGCCTCCCTCGCGGCGGCCCGGGCCAGGCCAGGGCTCAGTCGAGCAGATAGCTGGCAGGGACCGCGTCGGTCAGCCAGACGCCGTTCGCGCTGCGGTGGAACACGTGCCCGTCGGCGGCCATCGCCGCCGCGTCGACGGTGAGGATCACGACCCGACCGGCCCGCCGGGCACCGACCCGATGGGCGGTCTCGGTGTCGGTGGAGAGATGGACGTGGTGCCGGCCGCCGCGGTGCAGGCCGGTGGCCCGGATCGACTCCAGCGCGTCGGCGCTGGTGCCGTGATAGAGCCGGTCCGGTGGGGTCACCGAGGGCAGTCCGAGGTCCACCGGGACCGAGTGGCCCTGGTTGGCCCGGATTCGCAGCACACCGTCGGTGCCGCGCTCGACAGCGAACCGCTGCTTGTCGTTGCCGGCGACGACCGCGTCCAGCTCGGCCCGCTCGATCCGTAGGGCGGCGAGCAGAGTGTCGACGGGAGTCCAACCGGCCGGGTCGAGCACCAGGCCGGCCCGGCCGGGGTCGTGCCGGAGGGCCTTCGACATCCGTTTGCTCAACTTCACCAGGCGCTCGCGATCCACTGTGGCATTGTGGTCGATCCCCGGTGGTCGAATCGAGAGGTTTCCCGAGGCGGTTCGAACCGGTGTCCCCACCCCCGGCGTCGCATAGTGGCCGGCGGCACCGGACGCCTGATAACCGCTGTAACTGTGACGGCGTATCGGGGCAGGATCATCAGCCGTGACACTTGTCCTGCCGCCGCGTCTGACGGCCTCGGCTCGGAGCTTGCGCGCCGCCGCTCATCGACGCGGAATACACACCGTCCAGCTCGGCTCTTTCGAGGTGCCCGCCGGGCTGCGTGCTGATCACCTTCATGCGGGACCGACCTTCGCCGATGTCGTCGCACCGTTGCTTGGGATCGCGCCGCTGGAAGCGGAACCTGGTTGGCTGACTGGGCTTCCTCGTGAACTTACCCGCCGCGACATCACCCTGGTCGCCATCGGCGAGGCCTACGAACTCCGTCGACCGGCGTTCATCAAGTCGCCCAATGACAAGAACATCCCGGCGATGATCTACACGGATGGCTCCCGCCTGCCCGGCCCGGATGCTGTCGACCGGCGGACTCCAGTGCTCGTCAGCGACATCGTCGACTTCACCGCCGAGTACCGGCTACACGTGCTCGACGCTGTTGTCTACGCCGGCAGTCAGTACGCCGCGCACGGCCGATTGCACCTCGGCCCTCCGTCGACCGACGCGCTAGCCTTCGGCGCCGATCTCATCGCCGGCTACGGGCACACGTTGCCCTCCGCCATCGTCGTCGACGTAGGGCTGGTCGACGGTCGTTGGGCCGTGATCGAGGCAAACGCCGCATGGGCCAGCGGCGCCTACGTAGCGGATCCCGACCTGGTCCTCGATGTCGTCCTTCGAGCGGCAGGCCCAACCGCTTCGGTGACCGCCCGCGACCGACAGTTCATCCGACGGCCTCAGCTGAGCGCTGCGCTGTGAGCCGGTAGGTCCAAGCCGGTGTACTGATCTGCCGAGTTGAGTGCTCCCTGACAAGGGTCTTGTGGCACGGCTACGTTGGGGCCCATGACGACGACCTTGGGCCGATTTGCCGGCGTCACGATAGATTGTCAAGACCCACAGAAGCTGGCTGACTTCTGGTCCGCCGTGCTCGGTGGCCGGGTGACGGAGTCCCTACCCGGCTGGCGGCGAGTCATCGTTACCGACGGCGGGCCGGTGCTGACGTTCCAACCGGTACCGGAGCCCAAGGTAGGCAAGGCGCGTCTGCACGTGGACATCGCTGTCGCCGACGCCGGTGAAGCGGTGGACCGGGTCGGGGCGCTGGGCGGCCGGTGGACCGGCGAACGGCACGACTACCCGGAAGGCGCGGTTCTGGTGATGGCCGACCCGGAAGGCAACGAGTTCTGCGTCGTGCAGTACTACCAATAATGACGTCCGTCGTTCAGTTCGAGGTCACCGACGCTGAGTGTTCGAAAAGGGTGGCGCGTGCGGGACGGTGATTGGGTAGCGTCCCGGGCGTGATCGAGCTTGTCGAGCGGCATACGGCACTCGCCGTTGTGGTCGGGTCCCGGGCGTACGGGCTGCACGACCTGGCCTCCGACTACGACCGGCGTGGTGTGTATGTAGCGCCCACACGAGCGTTCTGGCACCTCGACAAGCCGCCCACCCACCTCGACGGTCCGGCGGCGGAGCAGTTCTCCTGGGAGTTCGAACGCTTCTGCGTCCTGGCCTTGCAGGGCAACCCGACAGTTCTGGAGGTGCTCTGGTCCCCGTTGGTCGAGACGATCACCGTCGACGGGGAATGGTTGCTGGCAGCACGGCAGGCGTTCCTGTCGAGGCGGGTGGCGGAGACCTACGGCAACTACGCCCGCGATCAGCTCAACCGAGTGGCGGCCCGCCGCGAGCGGACCGGCGAGACGAATCACAAGCAGGCCATGCACATGATCCGGCTGCTGATCGCCGGGGCGCATGTGCTGCGTACGGGGGAGGTGCTGGTCGACGTTAGTCACCTACGCGACCGGCTGCTCGCGGTGCGGCGCGGCGAGCTGCCCTGGGATGAGGTTGCCGCCTGGGCGGCGGACCTACTTGTCGAGCTCGCCGACGCGACCGCCACCACCGTGCTGCCCGATCAGCCCGACCAGGTTGACGTGGATCGGCTGCTCGCGGCCGTACGGGAGAGGAACCTGTAGTGACCACCGAGGTGCCGTCGTGGGCCGCCGAGGCAGCCCGCGACCTGCCCCGTCCGCTGCTGTTCGCCACCGTCAGCGGTGCGCATCTGTACGGATTCGCGTCCATCGACTCCGATCTGGATCTGCGTGCCGTGCACCTGCTCCCGACCGAGGAGGTCGTCGGGTTGCGCACCGGTCCGCAGACGTTGCAACACATGAGCGTGCGCGACGGCGTCGAGTTGGACGTGGTCAGCCACGATCTGCTGAAGTTCGCCAAGCTGTTGAACAGCCGCAACGGGTACGTCCTGGAGCAGCTGCTGTCACCGCTGGTGGTGGTGACCACTGCGGTGCACGCCGAACTCATCGCCCTGGCCCCGCGACTGGTCACCCGTCACCATGCGCACCACTACCTCGGTTTCGCGGCCACTCAGGAGAGGCTGCACGCCAGGACCGGGCAGCTCAAGCCCGCGCTCTATACGCTGCGGGTCCTGCTCACCGGGATCCACCTGATGCGGACCGGCCGCGTAGAGACGAACCTTGCCGTGCTGGGGACGAGGTTGTCCTACGTCCCGGATCTCATTGCCGCCAAACGGAAGGCCGAGCATGGCCCGCTGCCCGCGGGCGTTGCAGGGTGGCTCGCTACCGACGTGTCGCGGCTGCGCGCCGAGCTGGAGACGGCCCGGGACACCTCGGTCTTGCCCGAACGCGCAGATCCGGCAGCCGTGAACGCCCTGCACGACCTGGTGGTGCGCACCCGACTACACGGGCTCCCCACCAGGGTCGTGAGTCAACGGGATGAGGTCGGCCCGAGGTCCGTCATCTGAGACACAGGCCCACGGGCAGTGGGGGGGGGGGGTGTGTTGGTCGCGCCCACGAGTGTGGGGCGGGTGGTGGGGGTGGGGTTGTGATAGGATACGGTATTTGGAGGGTGGGT
>NZ_JBEZEH010000003.1:0-38325 GCF_040648775.1 Micromonospora sp. NPDC049089 | reverse complement strand
ACTCTAACAATAACTCCAGCCCCCGCCCCCTGGTGTGGGGGTCGCGAACTACACCCCCCCCCCCCCACTACTGTGGCGCGTCTCGTCGGGGTGCCTACTACTTCCGTACCGTCAACTTCTGGTAGTCGGCGGCGTAGGGCTGATAGGTCGGGTTGCCCGAGTAGGCGACGTGGACCTGGTAGGCCCCTGGCCGCAGGTCGGCGGTCTGCAGTTCGACGACGGCCTTGCCGTGCGCCAGCGGCACGACGTGCACGGCGCCGCCGAAGGTGACGGTGACCTCGCCGGTCGGGGTCGGATCGTGCTGCTTCGGTCCGCCGGCCGGCCCGACAGTCACGTTCAGTCTGAACGTGTCCCCGCGGACAACCGACGCCGGCGTGGCCTTCGCCTTGACCTTGACGGCGGCCGGGCCGGAGGGCACCTCGAACGACGCCGTACCTTCCGACGCCTTCAGATAGTCGAAGCCGAGGTACTCGGCCTTGACCGTCCGGGCACCCGCGGGCAGACCCGTCGGCAGCGTGACGGTCGCCGCACCGTCGCTCAGGTGGGCGAGCTTCGACCACGAGCCGATGCTGATCCGTACCTGACCGCCGGTCTCGAACCCGTCAGCTGCCGTTACCGTCACGGTGGCAGTGGTCGTCTGGGCTCCGCTCGCGTACGGCTCGACAGCCACCTCTGTGGTGGTGGTGACGTCGCTGTTCGGGATTCCGCGGATGTCGTTCCACTCGCGGACGGTCAGCGGGATCACGGTGCCGTGCCGGGGACGGACGACACCTGCGTTGGCCATCGTGATCGCCTTGGCGTTCCACGTCGGAGCCTCGATGTTCTCGTGACACGCGGCCTGGTACCCACCACCGTTCGTGTACCGGTCACCCCACAGGTAGAACTGGCCCGGGCAGGCGGTGTCGCCGGGGTTGGCCTTGAAGATGACCGGTCCCTCGTACCCCTGGTTGGCGACCCACGTCGTGCGCCCCAGAGCTGGCGCGACCAACGTCCAGTTGGCGATGTTGCTGTCCAGGAAGTCGGTGTGCTTCTCCGAGAAGATGTCCGAGCCCTGGTTGCCGGCCTCGTTCTTGGTCACCCGGTAGTACTGGTCACCGACGCGGATCGCGGTCGTGTCGATCCGCGACAGCGGGGCCGGATCTTGCCAGACCTGGGGAGAGGAGAACGTCTTGAAGTCCCGCGTCGTGGCGTACCACATCTGCGCGTTCCCCTGACCGGTGCGGTTCACGGGGTCGTTCCACAGCGACTGGGCCCAGAAAACGACGTAGGCGCCGAGCTCTTCGACCCACAGCGATTCTGGTGCGAAGGCGTTGCCCGCGTTGTCGGGCGCCACCTTCACGTGTCGCTGAGGGGTCCAGTTCACCAGATCGTGCGACTCGAACACCTCGATGTACTGAGTGTCGTTGATGGCGTACCCGCCCTGGTCGTACCAGTTCAGGTCGGTGGCGATCATGTAGAACGTGTCGCCGTCGGGGGAGCGGACGATGTGCGGATCACGAAGCCCCTGGTCGCCCAGCTGGGAGATGAGTGACGGCCGCCCTCCGGTCAGACCGGTCCAGTCCAGAGCGGTGTTTCCGTTGGAAGTGGCGAACATGATCTGCTCGCCGTCGGCGGTCCCCTCTCCCTTGAAGTACCCCATGAAGTACCGCTCGTACTCCTCCGAACGCGGCATGGCGGTGATGGTCACCGGGAACGACTTCTTCTGCGAGGCCTTACCCTTGGTGATCGTCGCCGTCAGGGTGGCGGCAACGTCCGCACGGCCGAAGGCCGGGCGGCTGACCACGCCCGTCGGGGTGACGAGACCGGTGGTCGACCTCCAGGTGATAGTGGATCCGAACTCGCCCTCGGCGGCGAGGTCGAGGTTTCCGCGTACGCCGTCGGCGCCGTCAACTGTCAGATCGAAGGCGTCACGGTCGACAGCCTGCGCATCGTCGAACTCGGCCTTCACCACCACGGGGATCTCCCGCGTGGTGACCTCCTGTGCGCCCTTGCGGACAGTCGCCGTGAGCGTGGCTGTCGCGTCGGCCTGTCCCTGTGCGGGCCGGGTGATCCTGCCCGTCACCGCGACCTTGCGTGCGCTGGCGACGGCCGGCGGGGTGTTGACCTCGACGACGGACGGGTCCGAACTCGTCCAGGTGATGGCCGAGCCCGCCACGGAGCCGACCTTGGGCAGAACGAGGTCGCGTACGACCGCGCTGGTGCGGCCGAGGTCGATGGCCGCGGCGTCGGCGCGAACGCCGTCGGAGACCGTCTTCTCTGCCAGGAGGAGTGTCTCGTCGAGACTCACGGCCCGGTCGTACACGCGGAAGTCCCGGATCGTTCCGCGGAACGAGTAGTGGCCCGATGTCTGCGAGCGACCGAGGAAGTTGCAGTTGGTCCCCGCCGCGTTCACCGACGGCGCCGTCGTCAGGTTCGTCGACGTCGCGTGCAGCACACCGTCGAGGTAGACCCTGCCGGTCCAGCTCGTCCCGTCCGAGTTCAGTGACTGGGTGTAGGTGACGTGGGTCCACGCTTTTTCGAGCATGCGGACCCGGTTCTGTTGGAGGTTCGTCGGACCCACCGCGACGCGGAACCGCTGGGTGTTCGACGCGAAGATGGAGCCCTCGGCGCCGGTGTCGGCGTCACACGAGCCGGACTTACGGCCGAAACCCCACATCTGGTGTTCGCCGACGTTCGCCGGGTCGACCCACACGTCGTAGTCCACGGTGAGGTTGGACATGCCGGCGGTGATGTCGTTCGGCAGCGCCACGTATGCGCCGTCGAGGGCGCTTTCGTAGGAGTCGGGGTTGAACCTGACTCCTACGCCGGTCAGGGTCGCCTTCTCGGGATTCACGAGCGTGGCGTTCGCTGCCGCACCCGCGCTACCCGAGTTGACCAAGGTCGTCCCACTGGTCTCATCGAGGGCGAAGTGGTGCACCAGGCCTTGGGTGAGCTGCTCCTCGGCAGCGTACGAGGGCGTTGCCGCGATCGAGACCGAAAGAAGCGCACCCAGTGCCAGGACCGCGACACCTCTGCCCTTCCGACTCCGCCCGAGACGTGGTCTTGGCTGTCGCAGTCTCAATTGATCCTCCTGGGCCGGTTACGTCTGTCTCCAAACTGGACGGACTTGTTAACGCTAACTACGGGGTGCTGCCGGGTCAACGCGATGCGTTGCGGCCCGAGCCCACGCAGGTCCGCGTCTGATGGGCCCCCGACCGCTCGGCCGGGGCCGAGTTCCTCCGCACCACCTACGAGGCCGCTGCCGACCTCGGGCACTGGGACCGCTCCGTGCTGGAGGACGACCCCCTGCGGTGGCACCGTGGCCCTGTTAGGTGAGGACCGACAACTGTGACGTTCACGAGTACGCGGACAAGGTCGATTCCGGCGTGCCGTATGGAGGACACGAGATGGTGGAAGTGACGGACGCTCCCGAGGCCAACCGGTACGAGGCCCGGGTCGACGGGGAGTCCGGGGTCGCCGGCGTCGCACAGTACATCCGCACCGCGGAACTCGTCGCGTTCGTGCACACCGAGGTCTCGCCGGAATACGAGGGCAAGGGGGTCGGGTCGGCACTGGCCCGCACGGCCCTGGACGAAGCCCGTGCCGCGCATCTGCTCGTCCTGGCCACCTGCCCGTTCATCGCGGGATGGATCGACCGGCATCCCGAGTACCAGGATCTGGTCTACCAGTCCCGCAGCAGGGTCAGCGACTGAACGGAGGGGCGTGGCGGTGCCCCCGCGCTGCCCTCCCGGCCCGCTGAGCGGAGGCCCGGGGGCGTGCTCACGGCATGGTGAAGTCGGCGAAATCGAAGCCCGGACTCACCACACAACTGACGAGGACGTGCTCGTCGCCCTCCGGTTTCGCGGACTGCCACTCGCCCGCCGGAACCAGTATCTGCGGGCACTCGGCACTCAGGATCGTCGGCCGACTGTCCCTACCGACTGTCAGCGCCAACGGCCCGCCCGAGTGCCAGAACCAGATCTCGTCCGACCGCACGGTGTGCCAGGCCGACGAGTCACCCGGCTCGAGCAGAAAGAGGATCGCCGTCGCGGCGGCACGGCTGCCCGGGTAGCCATCGGGCTCGAACGTGACAGCGGACCGATACGTTTCCCTGAACCAGCCGCCTTCGGGGTGCGGGCGCAGATCGAACTGTTCGGCAAGAGGCGGACGTACGGACATGATGGCCACTGTAGTGGCCCGCATTGACCTCCCACCTCTGCGCCGACCCCGGCTGAGCGGACCGACGTCACGATCGTCCTTCAGCCCGGCGCGGGTGATCTGCCTGGCCTCGCCGAACCTGACATGGGCGTTCTCGCAGGCCGCCGCCGAGTGCGCACACCGAGAGATGCACCGCCGGATCGGCTGATGACACGCTCGTGCCACGCCACCGGTCGATCCGCTGCGCCCCACGGAACGGGCACATCGGCTTCGCCGGGCGGACCGGCGCGTGGCCGAAACACTCCGCCGAAACTGGGAGTCATCCATGGACAGTTGCCCGTTCTCTCTGGACACCACCGGAAAAGATATCCACGGTGAGGCCGCGAAGCTGCGTTCGCAGGGCGCCGCTACTCAGGTGGTTCTGCCCGGCGGCGTGGTGGCGTGGTCGATCAACAGCTATGCGGTGATCAAGCAACTGCTCACCGATCCGCGGGTGACGAAGAGCGCCCGCAACCACTGGCCGGCGTTCATCAACGGCGAGATCCCGCCGGACTGGGAAATGATCAGCTGGATCGCGATGGACAACATGGTCACCGCGTACGGCAAGGACCATGTGCGGCTGCGCAAGCTGGTCGGCAAGGCGTTCACCCCACGGCGTACGGAGGCCATCCGGCCGTGGATTGCCAAGATCACTGAGGAGCTTCTCGACGGTCTGGCCGCCGCCGCCCCCGGTGAGGTGGTGGACCTGCGTGAGCGGTTCGCGTACCCGTTGCCGGCCCGCCTGGTCGCCGACCTCATCGGCATGTCCGAGGAGGCTCGCGCCAAGACGGCGAAGGTGATCGACATGATGGTCGACACCACCGTCACCCCGGAGCAGGCGCAGGCCGTGCTGGCCGGGTGGCGCGGCGCGATGGCCGATCTCATCGCCACCAAGCGGGAGAACCCGGGTGAGGACATCACCAGCGACCTCATCGCCGCGCGTGACGAGGACGGTTCCCGGCTCAGCGAGGAGGAGTTGACGGACACCATCTTCGCCATCCTCGGCGCCGGCTCCGAGACCACCATCAACTTCTTCGACAACGCCATCACGGCCCTGCTCAGCAACCCGGAGCAGCGGGATCTCGTGCTGTCCGGCGAGGCCACCTGGAACGACGTCATCGACGAGACGCTGCGGGTCGAGTCCCCGCTGGCGCACCTGCCGCTGCGGTACGCCGTCGAGGACATCGAGCTGGACGGCGTGACGATCCCGCAGGGCGATCCCATCCTGATCAACTACAGCGCCGTGGGTCGCGACCCCGCCCTGCACGGCGACGACTCCGACCGCTTCGACCTGAAGCGCGCCGACAAGGAACACCTCTCCTTCGGCCACGGACCGCACTACTGCCTCGGCGCCGGGGTGGCCCGGGCGGTCGCGACCACCGGCCTCTCTTCGCTGTTCGAGCGCTTTCCCGACATCGCGCTGGCGGTGCCGGTCGCCGACCTGCAGCCGTTGCCCACCTTCATCATGAACGGCCACCGGACGCTGCCGGTCCGGCTGACCGCCCCCGTGCCCGCCGCCTGACATCCACCGACGACCTCAGGGAGCCGCCGTGCTGACCACCACCGACACACCCAGGCGCGAGGAGATCGTCGCGCGCGTCACGGACCTCGCCCCGCTGCTGCGCAAGAACGGCGTACAGGCCGAGCGGGACCGCCGACTGCCCGACGAAACGATCGAGGCCCTGGCCGACGCCGGGGTCTTCAAGCTGCGGGTGCCAAAGCGGTTCGGCGGCTACGAGGCCGACACCCGCACGCTCGCCGACGTCGCGACCGCGCTCGGCCGGGCCGACGGTGCCACCGCGTGGACCGCCTCGGTCTACTGGATTCCGACGTGGATGGCCGGCCTGTTCCCCGAGGCGGTGCAGGAGGAGGTCTTCTCCACGCCGAACGTGCGGATCTGCGGCACCCTGAGCCCGTCCGCCATGGCGGTCCCGGCCGATGGCGGCATCGTCGTCAACGGCAAGTGGGGCTTCATCAGCGGCGCGTTGCACAGCCACTGGCAGGAGATCATCGCGGTGCTGGTCGGCGGCGAGGGTCCGCCGATGCCGGTGATGGCGCTGGTGCCGACGTCCGAGTTGCAGATCGTCGACGACTGGCACACGTCCGGCCTGCGCGGCACGGGCAGCGTCAGCACTGTCGCCCAGGACCTGTTCGTGCCGGCGGAGCGGTTCCTGCCGCTGCCGGTGGCGCTCCAGGGCCGGACCGGACCGGACGCGGCCGGCGCGCCCGCCATGTACCGGGCGCCGCTGCTGCCGGTCGCCTCCGCGTCGTCGGTGGGCACCGTGCTGGGCCTGGCCCGCGCGGCCGGTGAGACGTTCCTCGAGCGGCTGCCCGAGCGCAAGATCACCTACACGGGGTACGAGAAGCAGGCCGAGGCGCCGCTGACCCATCGCCAGGTGGCCGAGGCGGAGCTGAAGACCGACGAGGCCGAGTTCCACGTACACCGCCTCACCGCGCAGGTCGACGACAAGTCGGCCGGCGGCCAGCCGTGGAGCCTGGCGGAGCGCGCCCGTGCCCGGGCCGACCTGGGAGCCGCGTGCCGCCTGGCGAGGGAGGCGGTCGGCATTCTCGCCGGCGCCAGCGGCGGCTCCTCGCTCTACGACGACGTGCCCATGCAGCGCATCGCCCGCGACGTGCAGGCGGTCAACCTGCACGCGCTGATGAACCCGGACACCAACACCGAGCTGTACGGCCGGATCCTGTGCGGCCTCGAACCCGACACCCTCTATCTCTGAGCCGCCGAGAAAGGACACCAGAATGACCACGAGCACCTTCAACGCCGAGGCTCAGGCCGCCGTGGCCGCGGTACCGCGGCACATCGTCACCGCGTGGGCGGAGCACGACGCCGACGCGTTCGCCCGCACGTTCACCGAGGACGCGACCATGATCCTGCCCGGGGTCTTCTGCCGTGGCCGGGACAAGATTCGCGGATACATGGAGCAGGCGTTCCAGGGCCAGCTCAAGGGCACCCGGGTCACCGGCACGCCGGTCGACGCCCGCCTCATCGCGCCCGGCGTCGCGGTGCTGACGACCGAGGGCGGTGTCCTGGAGCCCGGCGCCGAGGACGTGTCGCCGGCCCGGGCCATCCGGGCGTCCTGGATCCTCGTCGAGCGCGACGGTGAGTGGTTGCTGGCGGCTTACCAGAACAGCCCGCGCGGCGAGTCGTGAGCAACCAGGCCAGGAAGGGGCAGCCGTGAGCGCACAGGTGGGAGAGCGTGCCGTCGTTCTCGGCGGCAGCATGGCGGGCCTGCTCGCGGCGCGGGTGCTGGCCGACGCGTACGCCGAGGTGGTCATCGTCGACCGCGACCGGCTCACCGGCGTCTCCACGGCCCGACGTGGCGTGTCACAGGGCCGGCACGTGCACGGTCTGCTCGCCCGGGGCCAGCAGATCCTCGACGAGCTGTTTCCCGGTTTCACAGCGGAGGCGGTGGCCGCCGGGGTGCCGACCGGCGACCTGGGCGAGCTGCGGTGGTTCTTCAACGGACGCCCGCTGGCGCCGGCCAGTACCGGGCTGACCTGTGTGTCGGCCGCCCGTCCCGTGCTGGAGCAGCTGGTGCGCCAACGGGTGGCCGAGCTTCCGGCCGTACGCTTCGCCGAAGAGCGCGACATCGTCGGGCTGACCACCACCCCGGACCGTCGGCGGGTCACCGGGGCGCGGGTGCAGGGGCGCGACGGCGCGGCCGAGGAGACGATCACCGCGGACCTGGTGGTCGACGCCACCGGTCGCGGGTCGCGCACCCCGGTCTGGCTGGAGGAACTGGGGTACAGCCGGCCGGACGAGGACCGGATCCGGATCGACCTGACCTATACGACGCGCCTCTATCGGCTGGCCTCGGACGACGTTCTGAAGGGCGACCTGTCGATCAACCCGGTGTCGTCGCCGTCGCACCCCCGTGGCGCCTTCCTGTCCCGTATCGACGGCGGCCGGTGCATCGTCTCTCTGACCGGGGTGCTCGGCGACAGCGCGCCGGCCGACCCGGCCGGATTCCTGGAGTTCGTCAAGTCGCTGCCGGTTCCGGACATCTACCAGGCCATCCAGGACGCCGAGCCGCTGGACGAGCCCGTGTCCCTGCGGTACCCGGCCAGCGTCCGTCGCCACTACGAGCGGTTGTCCCGGCTGCCGGACGGCTTCCTGGTCCTCGGCGACGCGGCGTGCAGCTTCAACCCGGTCTACGGCCAGGGCATGACAGTGGCGGCGTTGGAGGCGCTGACCCTGCGCGACCACCTGGCCGGCGGCACGGCACCCCGGCCGACCGACTTCCAACAGGCCGTGTCCGCGGTCACCGACGTGCCCTGGGAGATCTCGGCGGGTGGTGACCTGAGCTTCCCGCAGGTGCGGGGCCCCCGACCGTTCAAGGTGCGGATGGCGAACGCGTACATGGCCAAGATGCAGGCGGCCGCGACCCGCGACCCGCAGGTGACGCGGACCTTCATGCGGGTGGCGGGGCTCGTCGAGCCGCCACAGGCCCTGATGCGACCCGCGATGATGTTCCGGGTGCTGACCCGCAGCCGCCGTCCGGCACCGGAGGTGCCGGCGTGGCAGCCCGACGCCGTCGGCACCGCCTCGGAGGTGTGATCCAAGAAATTCGGTGCCCCGGCCCTTTCGGGCCGGGGCACCGACGGGTCCGGGCCCGGCGTCAGCCGGCGAGCACGCCGCGCTTGCGCAGCAGCGGGAGCACGCCCTCCCCGACGACGTAGGCCTCTTCGAGGTGCGGCTGCGCCGACAGGATCAGGTGGTCCAGGCCGAGCCGGTGGTATTCCTCGATCCGGTCCGCCACGTCCTCGTGGCTGCCCACCAGCGCGGTGCCCACGCCGGGACGGACCAGGCCGTACCCGGCCCAGACGTTCGGGTAGACCTCCAGGTCGTCGGTACGCCCACCGTGCAGCGCCGCCATTCGCTGCTGCCCCTGCGACTCGGTGGATCGGAAGCGCTGCTGCGCCTGCCGGATCCGCGCCGGGTCCATGCCGTCGACCAGTTGCCGCGCCACCTGCCAGGCCTGCGCGGAGGTGTCCCGGGCGATGACGTGGAAGCGGGTGCCGAAGCTCAGCGTGCGTCCGTGCGCGTCGGCGAGTTCGCGGGCCCGGCCCATCGCCTCCGCCATGGCCGCCGGTGGCTCGCCCCAGGCCAGCAGCACGTCGGCGTGCGCGGCGGCCACCTCCCGGGCCGCGTCGGAGGAGCCGCCGACGAAGATCTCCGGAGCGACCGGGTACGGCCTGGTGAGCAGGCCCGCGCGGATGCGGTAGTGCGTGCCGGTGTGGTCGAAACGCTCACCGGTCCAGGCTCGGCGGAACACGTCGAGGAACTCGCCGGTGCGGGCGTACCGTTCGTCGTGCGACAACCAGTCGCCGTAGCGCCGCTGCTCGTCGGCGTCGCCGCCGGTGACCACGTTGAGCTGGAGGCGGCCGCCGGAGAGACGTTGAAGGGTCGCCGCCGACTGCGCGGCCAGCACCGGCGAGATGAGCCCGGGGCGCATCGCCACCATGAAGCGGATCCGCCGGGTGTCCGCGGCGAGCGCGGCCGACACCAGCCACGGGTCCTCGCAGAACATGCCGAACGGCACGAGCATTCCGGTGAACCCGAATCGGTCCGCCGCGAGGGCGACCTGACGCAGGTAGTCCGGGTCGACGTCGCGGCGCGCGCCGGGCGGTGGCGGGCCGGAGGAGGGCTGGGCCACCTCGCGTCCGTCCCCGTGCGTGGGCAGGAACCAGTGCAGCTGCAACGACATGTGTCGTCCTCTCGATTCGGCGGTGAGCGCCGGCGGTCAGCTCAGCAGCAGGGCCGCGAGCACGTCGTGCGGTGGCACGGAGGTGACCCGGTGGGCGTCCAGCCACAGCGCCCGCCGGTAGCGCAAGTGCAGGCCGAACTCCCAGGTCATGGCGATGCCACCGCAGACCTGCAGGGCCACCTCGCAGGCCAGCACGGCCGCGCGCGGACCAGCCACGGCGGCACAGGCCACCGCCTCGGCGGCGCCGTCGCCGTTCAGCGTCACCGCCGCCCGGTAGGCCAGCGACCGTGCGGTCTCGATCTCCGCGTACGCCTCGGCCAGCTGGTGTGCCACCGCCTGGAACGACCCGATCGGCTGGCCGAACTGAGTCCGGGTTCCGGCGTACCGCACGGCTTCGGCCAGTGCGCCGTCCGCGACACCCACCGCCTCGCAGGCCAGCAGCATGGCGCTTCGCAACCGCAGCGCGGGCAGCAGCTCGGCGGTGCGGCCGGGGTCGGCGAGCAGTCGGGCGGGCGCGTGCAGCAACCGGACGGTGGCGTACCGGCGCAGTGGATCGATGTCGTCCCGCTCGGCGATGGAGATCTCCGAGGGCGCGACGCCGAACAGCGCCACCCCCTGGCGGGTAGTGGCGGCCACCACCAGTTCCGTGGCCAGGTGCGCGTCGACCACGCCGGGTGCGCTTCCGCTGATCCGCCAGTCCGGCGTATCGTGCGCGGCGCACGTGTCCGAGGAATCGACCAGCGCGGCCGGTCCGGGTAGCGGCAGCCCCGCCGACTGGTACACCGGCAGAGCCGATCCGGCCGTGCCGACCCAGGGTTGGGGGAGCAGCGCCCGCCCGCTCTCCTCGGCGAGCAGGGCGAGATCCACCGGTCCGAGGTCCGCGTCCAGCCAGCCCTGTCGGTCCAGCGCGGCCCAGTCCTCCGGATCGAGGAGGCCGTGATCCGCTGTCGCGGCGAGCCGGGACGGTGGGAAACGCTCGCTCAGGTGGCGTCGGGCCGCGTCGGCCAGGTCCCGCTGTTCGGTGGTGGTGGCGAAGTCCATGATGCGCTCTCCTAACGGTGCCGAGGCAGGCCGAGAACACGTTCGGCGACGATCCCGCGCAGGATCTCGGAGGTGCCGCCCTCGACGGTGTTCGCGCGGCTGCGCAGCTGCGCCCGCCGCCAGTACGCCGCCCACTGCCCGGCGTGTCCGACGGTGTCGCCCTGCACCAACCGCAGTCCCAGCCGGCACATCTGCTGGTGGGTCTGCGACCAGCGCAGCTTGAGCACCGAGCTCTCCGGGCCGGGCTCCCCGCCCCGTTCGAGCTGCGCGAGCGCGCGGTAACCGGTGAAGCGCAACCCCTGAAGCCGCACGTGCAGATCGGCGATCTCCCGGCGCACGGCCTGGTCGGCGGTGGCACCGACGGCGTGCGCGGTACGGATCAGCCGGTCCAGTTGCACCGCCAGGCGAGCGGTGAGCGTGATGCCGAAGGTGCCGCGTTCGTGCGAGAGCGTCGTGAGCGCGACCTTCCAGCCTTCGCCGCGCGCACCCACCACGCTGTCCTCGGGCAGTTCCACGCCGGTCAGCACGATCTCGCTGAAGTCGGTGTCACCGGAGATCTGGCGCAGCGGGCGCACCTCGACGCCGGGGGCGCGCATGTCGAGCAGGAAACAGGTCAGGCCGCGATGCTTGGGGGCGTCGGGTTCGGTGCGGGCCAGCAGGAGACAGCGGTCGGCGAGATGGGCGTACGACGACCACACCTTCTCGCCGGTGACCGTCCACCCGTGCGCGGTCCGCTCCGCCCGGGTGCGCACCGAGGCCAGGTCCGAGCCAGCCTCCGGTTCCGAGAAACCCTGGCAGAAGATGATGTCGCCGGACAGGATCCCCGGGAGGTTGACGGCCTTCTGGGCCGCGGTGCCGTACCGGATCAGCGTGGGACCGACCATGTGCAGGCCGATGACGTTGAGGTGGTCCGGGGCGCCGGCCAGCGTGCTCTCCTCGGCGTGGATCGCCTGGTACAGCGGTGGCAGGCCCCGCCCGCCGTGCTCCCGCGGCCACGTCAGACCGGCGTACCCGGCCTTGCCGAGGGTGGCGCTCCACTGCCGCATCTCCGGCTCCGGCCACGGCTGTGGCGGACCCGCGGAGGGGGCCGGCACATGCGCGCGCAACCAGGCGCGCAGCTCGGCCCGGAATTCGCCTTCTTCGTCGCTGTCGTCCAGCCGCATAGAGGCACGCTAATGCCCACGATGGTTGGCGTCGCTATTTGTCGGCGCATTCCGCAACGTGCGAGAAGAACGGGCTCCGGAAATTCGAGGCGGCAATTTTGAAGATGCGCCAGTACGGGCCGGGCGGCGACGATGGCGTCGGATACGGACCCGGGGAGGCACTCGTGCACGTCATCGTCGATTTCGACCAGTGTGACGGCAACGGCCTGTGCGCCGACGCCGCCCCGGAGGTGTTCGAGTTGGGCGAGGACGACGTGCTCCGGGTCCGCGCGGAGCACCCGGCGCCCGCTCTGTGGCCGGCGACGGAGATCGCGGCCCGGGGCTGCCCCAAGCTCGCCATCACGCTGCGGACCGACGCGTGATCGTGTCCGGTGAGCGGCTGCCGGTCATGGTCGCGGCCACCCGTACGCCGATCGGGCGGCGGGGTGGCGCGCTGGCCGGTCTCAAGGCGGTGGAACTGCTGCGGCACGTGCTGCTGGCGGTGTTGGACGAGACCGGCACCGACCCGTCCGACGTGGAACAGATCATCGGCGGGTGCGTCACGCAGTCCGGCGAGCAGAGCCTCAACGTCACCCGCAACGCCTGGCTCAGCACCGGGCACGACCCGGCTGTCGGCTGCACCACTGTGGACGTCTCCTGCGGGTCGGCCCACCAGGCCAATCACCTGGTGGCCGCGCTCATCGCGGCCGGGGAGATCGACGTCGGCATCGCCTGCGGCGTCGAGTCGATGAGCCGGGTGCCGGTCGGCACGAACCTCTACCAGGGCCCCGGGCACTACAAGACAGCCGACTATCCGTGGGACGACCCGCCCCAGGCGCAGTTCGGTGGCGCGGAGCGGATCGCCCGGCGCGAGGGCATCACCCGCGCCGACGCCGACGCGTACGGGTTGGCGTCCCAGCGGCGGGCCGCCGCGGCCTGGGCCGATGGCCGGTTCACCGCGGAGGTGACGCCGGTGCGCGCGCCGGTGCTCAACGGCGACGGCAGCCCCACCGGTGCGGTCCGTCTTGTCGAGCGCGACGAGGGGCTGCGCCCGACGACCGCCGCAGGGCTGGCCGCGCTGGCGCCGACCATCGAGGGAGGGGTGCACACCGCCGGGACCACGTCGCAGATCTCCGACGGCGCCTCCGCCGTGTTGTGGATGTCCCAGGGGCGGGCCCGCGCCGCCGGCCTGCGCCCGCGGGCGCGGATCAGCCACCAGGTGGTCACCGGCGCTGACCCGTACTACCTGCTGGATGGTCCGGTCGCCGCCACCGGTCGGCTGCTCGCCCGGGCCGGGCGCAAGATCAACGACATCGACCTGTACGAGGTCAACGAGGCGTTCGCCGGCGTCGTGCTCACCTGGCAGGCGGCGTACGGTGCGGACCCGGAACGCGTCAACCCGAACGGCGGCGCGATAGCCCTCGGCCACCCGCTCGGTTCCACCGGCACCCGGCTGCTGGTGACCGCACTGCACGAACTGGAGCGCTCCGGCCGGGAATCGGCGCTGATCACCATGTGCTGCGGGGGCTCCCTCGGCACCGCCTCACTGCTACAGCGGCTCTGACATGCGGGCCGAGGACTTCTACGCCGAAGCGCGGACCGACCTGTCCGGGCCGCTGCACGGCGTCCGCGTGCTCGACGTGACGAAGGTGTGGTCCGGGCCGCTGGCCACCTGCGTCCTGGCCGACCTGGGCGCGGACGTGATCCGGGTGGAACTGGCGCACGGCCGCGACGGCGAGGTGCCCCCGGTGATCCCGGGCACCTCGCTGTCCTGGTTCCGCCAGACGGTGCACCGCAACAAGCGCAGCCTCGGCCTCGACCTGCGTACGGCCGAGGGTCGCGCCGAGTTCCTGCGGCTGGTCCAGGTGGCCGACGTGGTGGTCGAGAACTACCGACCGGGCACGCTCGCCAGGTGGGGCGCCGGATACGCCGACTGCCGTGCCGTCCGCCCGGACGTGGTGTTCGTGTCCGTCTCCGGGTGGGGCCAGTACGGTCCCGGCCGGGACCGGCCCGCGTACGACCCGGTGGTGCAGGCGGCCGGCGGCTGGATGGCGCTCAACGGGCCGGTTGACGGCGATCCGGTGCGTGCGCCCACCTTCATCGCCGACGAGCTGGCCGGGCTGCACGCCGCGATCGGGGCTCTAGCCGCGCTCGCCCATCGGGACCGGTCCGGCGAGGGTCAGCACGTCGACGTGTCCATGCTGGACGCTCTCCTGTTCGGCAGCAGCGGCCTGCCGACCCTCGCCGCCGCCGGGGCCCCACCCGGCAGGCACGGCAACGAGACCCCGTTCGCGGTGCCGTCGAACGTCTACGCGTGCGCCGACGGGCATCTCTACCTCGTCGTGGCGCTGAACAAGCACTGGCGGGTACTGGCCCGCACGATCGGCCGCCCCGAACTGGCCGACGCCGACGGGTTCCGGACCGGCGACCAGCGGATCGCCAACCGCGACGCGGTCAACCTCGTCGTGGCCGGCTGGTGCGCGGGACGCCCGGTCACCGAGGCGGTCGACGTGCTGACCGGCGCCGGGCTGGTGGCCGCCCCGGTCCGGACGCTGAGCGAGTCGGTCGCCGACCCGCACGTACGGGCCCGCGGGATGCTCCAGGACACCGTGCTGAGCGACGGAACCACAGCGCCGCTCGTCGGCCCGGCGGTGAAATTCTCGCGTACCCCGACCCGGATCCGCCGGTCCGCACCGGCGCCCGGCGCCGACTCGGAGGAGATCCGCAACGAGCTGAAAAGCGATGTCGCAACGTGAGAGAAGGGACCCCGGCCGGTCGGCCGATAAAGTAGGCGAGTAGCGATCTCCACCATTTAAGGCCAATTCATCAATGCGGCTGTTAATGGTTCGCGCGCAAATGACGACGGAGGCGAAATGGCCGAACAGCACCGGGCTCTGATCACCGGGGCGTCGCGCGGCATCGGCCGGGCGGTGGCCTTGCGACTGGCCCGCGAGGGGTACGCCGTCGCCGGCTGTCACCACAGCGGCGACGACGCCGCCCGGCGTACCGAGGAGGACGTCCGGGTGCTCGGCGTGCCGTGCTACTTCGCGCGCTGCGACGTGGCGGACCCCGCCGCCGTCGAGGACTTCGTGCGCGCCGCCGAAGACCATCTCGGCACGTTCGACCTCGTCGTCAACAACGCCGGCATCACCCGCGACGCGCCCCTGGTGCTGGCCCCCGCTGACGACTGGGACGCCGTGCTGGCCACCAACCTCACCGGAACCCGCAACGTCTGCCGGGCCATGGCGTTCCGCTTCATGAAGCAGCGCAGCGGTGCCATCGTCAACATGTCGTCAGTGGCCGGGGTCTACGGCAACGTCGGCCAGACGGCCTACGCCGCGAGCAAGGCCGGCATCATCGGGTTCAGCAAGTCGCTGGCCAAGGAGGTGGCCCGGCACGGCGTACGGGTCAACGTGGTGGCGCCCGGCTTCATCGAGACCGAAATGACCGACGCGCTCCCGGACCGGCTCCGCGAGCAGGCGCTGGGCCAGATTCCCGTACGCCGGTTCGGCCGGGCCGACGAGGTCGCCGAAATGGTCGCCTTCCTGCTCAGCGAGCGCGCCTCCTACGTCACCGGCCAGGTGTTCCAGGTGGACGGGGGGATCACGCTGTGACCCGGGCGGTGGCATCCCCGTTGTGTGACGCCGACCTGGTGCGCCTGGACTCCTCCGGGGCGGCCTTCGCCGTGCGTGTTCCCGTGCGCGGCGACGATCCGTACCTGCGGGGCCACTTTCCCGACCTGGCGGTGTTTCCCGGGGTCTTCGTCGTGGAGGCGCTGTGCCGGGCGATGGCCGGAGCCGCCGGGGACCGCCCGCCCGAGCTGGTCGAGCTGCGCTCGGTGCGGTTTCTCGCGCCGCTGCTCGACGGTGACACGCTCACGCTCACGGTGCGGGCCGAGGAGTCGCCCGGTGGTTGGGACGTGCGCGCGGTGGCGTACCGCGCCGACGGCACCACCACGGCCAAGCTGCGCGCCCTCTTCGCCGCCGCCGGAGTCGGCGATGGGTGAGCACAACGAGATCCGGGCGGTGCTCCCGCAACGTCATCCGATGCTCCTGGTGGACCGGGTGCTCGCGCTGGAGCCGGGACGCTTCATCCGGACGGTCAAGCTGGTCAGCGCGACCGAGCCCTGCTACGCCGACCTGCCGGAGAGCGCCGAGCCGTGGCGGTTCGCGTACCCGCGGTCGCTGTTGATCGAGTCGTTCGGCCAGAGCGCCGCCCTGCTCTGGCTGGGGGGCAGCCGACCGCCGGACGACGACGGCGTGCTGATGTTCGCCGGCGCCCGGGACTGGCACTTCGCCGGCTCGGCATACCCCGGTGACGTCCTCCGGCACGAGGTCCACCTCGACTCCGTGGTCGCCGACACCGCGTTCGCCCACGGCGAGACCTGGATCGGCGATCGCCGGGTGGCCACCGTGGGCACCCTCATCGCCACCCGCCGCCCCGTCGCCCGGCCGGCGGTCCCGCCGTCCGGCGTCGCCCACCCTCATCCAATGGTTTCGGTCAGCACGGAAGGACAGCGATGACGATCAAGGAACAGCAGCTGGAGGAGCTTCGCGAGATCGTCGCGGAGGTGCTGGAGGTCGAGCCGGAGGAGCTCACCGACACCGGCGACTTCATGGACGAGTACGAGGCGGACTCGCTGCGTGCCATCGAGATCCTGGCCCGTATCGACAAGCAGTTCAAGGTGGAGATTCCGCAGGCGGAGCTTCCCGAACTGCGCAACCTGAAGGCCGTGCACGCCGCCCTGACCCGGCACGCCACCGGCCGGGACTGAGCCGTGGTCCGCGTCGCGGTGACCGGGCTCGGTCCGGTATCGAGCATCGGGGTCGGCGTGTCGGCGTTCGCCGACTCGCTGCGCTCCGGGCGATCCGGCATATCCCGGATCACCAGCTTCGACACCTCCGGGTTTCCGTTCGTGAAGGCAGGTGAGGTGCACGGGTTCCGGCCCGGTGAGCACCTGTCCAGGCTGGACCCGTCCCGGTGGGGCCGGTCCAGCCTGTTCGCGGCCACCGCGGCGCGGCTCGCGGCCGCCGACGGCGGTCTCGACCCGGACCGGATCGACGCCGGACGCGCGCACGCGGTGATCGGCACCACCAGCGGCGAGTCGCAGGTGCTGGAGGCGCTGACCGCCCAGATCCTCGCCGAGGGGTTCGCCGGCCAGGACCCGAGCCTGCTGGCGCAGCTACCGGCGAACCGGCTCGCGCACGCCGTGAGCGAGGAACTCGGCCTCGCCGGTGAGTCGCTCACCCTGGCCACGGCCTGCTCCGCCAGCAACTACGCGATCGGGTACGGCTACGACCTGCTCGTCGCCGGTGAGGCCGACGTGGTGTTCGCCGGCGGTGCCGACGCGGTGTGCCGGTGGGCGCACGCCGGCTTCTTCAGGCTGGGCGCGCTCACCGAGCACGCGTGCGCGCCGTTCGACCGGGACCGCTCCGGCATTCTCACCGGCGAGGGCGGGGCCGTGCTGATGCTGGAGACGTTCGAGCACGCCCGCGCCCGCGGCGCGCGGATCTATGCCGAGCTGCTGGGGTACGGGCGCAACTGCGACGCACACCATCCGGTGGCACCGCACACACCCAGCATCGCGGACTGCATCCGGCTGGCGCACCGCAACGCCGGGGTGAAACCCGAGGACGTCGACTACATCTGCGCGCACGGCACCGGCACACCCGCCAACGACCTGGTGGAGGGCGCGGCGATCCTGGAGGTCTTCGGGCCCGAGCCGCCGCCGGTGAGCTCGATCAAGTCGATGATCGGGCACACGATGGGCGCGGCGAGCGGGTTCGGCGCCATCGCCGGGGTGCTGGCGATCGACAGGGGTTTCCTGCCGCCCACAGTGAACTGGGAGCACCCCGACGAAGGGCTGCCGGGTCTCGACCCCGTGCCGAACGTGGCCCGCGACGCCACAGTGCGCGTGGTGCAGAACGACGGGTTCGCCTTCGGCGGCAACAACGCCATCGTGATGCTGGGAGCGGTGGCATGACCGGCGTGAGCGTGTTCGGCTGGTCCGCGCTCACCTCGGCCGGCATGGCCACGTCCGCGGCCACCGCGTCGCTGCCGCGCCCCGACGCCCCGGTCGCCCCCGGCACCGGTGGCCTGTTCACCGAGTCGCTTCCGTCGCCGCGTGGGCACGTCGTGCCGGGCTTCGACATCCGGGCCCGGCTCGGCCGAAAGGGGACCAGCACGTACGACCGGGCCACCGGGCTGGCGGTGGTCTGTTGCGAGGACGCCCTCGGCGCGGCCGAACTGTTCGCCGACGCCGACCGCGGTCGCGTCGGTGTGGTGCTCGGCACGACGATCGGCAGTTTCCGGTCCACCAGCGACTTCAGTCGCGAGACGCTGGTGCAGGAGAAGCCGTACCTGGTGAATCCGATGCTGTTCCCGAACACCGTGATGAACGGCGCGGCCGGCCAGGTCGCCATCCGGCACGGCCTGCGCGGTGTCAACGCCACCGTCGCGGGTGGCGCGCTCGGTTTCCTCAACGCCGTCCGGTACGCCGAGATGGTGCTCGCCGGCGGATACGCCGACGTGATGCTCGCCGGTGCCGTCGAGGAGTTCTCCGCACACCGGGCGTGGGCCGCCCACCTCACCGGTACGACGGCCGAGGTGCCGCTCGGCGAGGCGGCCGCCGTGTTCGTCCTGTCCGCGCCCCAGCCACCGGCCTGGGTCGGCGCCGCGCCGGTCGCCGACCTCGTCACCGCCACCGGGTTCGGTCCGGGCGGCACCGGGGCGCGCGCACTCCTGGCCTGCGCCCGGCGCGCCCTGGACCGGGCCGGCGTCGCACCCTCCGACGTCACCGCGGTCCTCACCGGCGAGGCGGACGAGGCGGGTCAGGACGAGTACCTCGCGGTCGCCGGGCTGCTCCGCCACCGACCTCGCCGGGTAGCGGCGAAGAGGCTGCTGGGGGAGTGCGACGCGGCCTCGTCCGCCGCCGCGCTCGCGGTCTGGCTGGCCGACCCGGAGCCGGCCGGTCCGGCCCTGCTGACCGCCCGCAACGCCGACGGCGCGGTGGCCGTAGCTGTCGTGAGGAGGTGCGCCGATGCCGGCACTGGTGACCGGTAGCGCCGTCCGTACCTGCCTGGGCGACGGCCAGCGGACGTTCGCGGCGCTGCTCAGCGGCGCCTGCGGCGCGGCACCGTTGCGGCACCCCGGCCGGGCGCTTCTGAACGTCTCGCACGGCTACCACGCCGCCGGCGCGGCACCGTTCGGCGCCGCCCGGATGTTGTCGGCGTGCGTGGCCGAGGCGGTGGCCGCGTCCGGGCTGGACGCCGGCCGTCGCCGGGTCACCGCCCTGGTGGGTACCGGGCTGCGGGAACTCGGCGCGGTCGAGGAGTTCGCCCTCAGCGGGGTCCGTCCGCCGCGCTCGAAGCTGCACTTCGCCGAGGCGGTGCGCCGCGTGCTGCCGGGCGTCACCGACGTCATCACGGTGTCCAACGCGTGCAGCGCGGGTGGGCACGTCCTCGCACTGGCCGAGGACATGCTGGCCCTGGGCGACGCCGACGCCGTCGTGGTCGCCGCCGCCGACACCATGACACGCTCCATGCTGGCGATGATTGGGCGGGTGAGCGATCCGCCCACCACGCGGGTCCGCCCGTTCGACCGGGACCGCACCGGTGTGCTGCTCGGCGACGGTGCGGCGGCGCTGGTCGTGGAACCGGCGGACGTCTCCCGACCGGCGCTCGCGCGGGTCGCCGGCACCGGCCTGTCCTGCGATGCCCGGCACGAGACCGCGCCCGACGTGGACGGCATCTGCCGCGCCATGCGCGACGCGTACGCCCGGGCGGGGCGGGAGCCGTCGGAGACCGATCTGGTGATCGCGCACGGCACCGGCACCGCGCTCAACGATCCGGCCGAGTGCCGGGCACTGCGGGCCGTGGTCGACGCCGCGGGCGGCTCGCCGTTGATCACCGCGGTCAAGGGCGCGGTGGGGCACACCTCCGGTGCCGCGGCGCTCGTCAACGTCGACGTGGCGATCCGCTGCCTGGAGACCGGGCTGGTGCCGCCGGTGGCCGGCCTGCGCACGGTCCTGGACGAGGGTGCCGGACTGCGGTTCGTCGTGGGCGACTTCGTCGGGTCGCGGCCCCGGCTGGTGCAGGTGAACGCCTTCGGGTTCGGCGGCGTCAACGCGGTCTCCCTGCTGGAGGCGTCGTGACCACCGCCATCTACGCGACCGGTTGGAGCCTCCACCTGCCCGGTGCCGACCTGAGCGCCGCCGGAGTGGGGGAGTGGGCGCGCGCGGAGGCCGCCACCGCCGACCGGGCGGCCACGCTGCTGGGTCGCAAGGGCCTGCTCTCCAAGGACCCCGCGACGCGGCTCGCGCTCTGCGCCGTGCACCGGGCGCTGGGGTTGACCCCGGGCCGTCACCCGCTGCCGACGCCGCTGCCCGCAACCGCGGTGGTGGCGTGCAGCAATCTGGGCAACGTCGAGACCGTGGCCCGGGTGGCCCGGACGGTCACCGAGGAGGGCGGGCGCGCGGTCAGTGTGCTCGACGCGCCGGGCGTGTCCAGCAACGTGGTGTCCAGCGCGGTGGCGCTGTGGTTCGGCTTCGGCGGCCCGAATCTGATGATCTGCTCCGGCGCCCGGTCCGGGCGGGCCGGCCTGCGCACCGCCGCGCTGCTGCTGGCGGCGGGCCGTGCCGACCGGGTGGTCCTGGTCGGCGTGGAGCCGGCCGACGAGATCGCGTCGGCGCTGCACGCCGGTGCCCCGCCGTTGCGCGCGGGTGCCGCCTGCGTCGTGCTCACCGCGCGCCCGGGTCCCCTCGCCGTCCACTCGCGACAGCCCCTGCCCGCGGCCGAGCCGTTGCCGTCGGGCCCGGTTGACGACTGGGGTGACTCCTACGGCGCACGCGACATCGTCGCCCTCGCCCTGGCCGCGCACCTGGTGGCCGACGAGGGACACGGCGCACTGGCCGTGGGCGATCCCGGCGACACACCGTTCGCCGTTCTCGGCGGTGCGTCGTGACCGTCCCCGTGCACGTGCTCAACGAGGGTGATCCGGGCGCCCCGCTCGTGGCGTTCGCGCACGGGCTGGAGGACACCTGGCAGAGCTGGCGACCTCTCGCCGAGTGGCTCGGCCCGCGCCGGCGCCTGGTCGCCCTGGACCTCCCGTGGCGGGCCGGCAACGACTACCGGTGGCGGCACCGGTCGCCCGCTGACTGGCTGCGCTCGGGCCTGGCCGCGTTGCCCCGGACCCCGGACGTGCTGGTGGCGCACTCGTTCGGCGGTAACGCGGCACTCCAGCTGCTCTGCGCCGACGAACCCCTCGCCGGGCGGACCGTCGCGCTGATCTGCCCCCTGTACCGACCTCCCGGAGGGCCGGTCACCTGGGCACTGTTCGACCGTTCCCGGGAGACGTTCGTGCAGCACATCCACGACGGCCTGCGCGCCCGGATGGGCAGCCGGGCGGCCCGCATCGACGCCGGGCTGCTGGCGGCGATGACGGACCTGGCGATCGAGCGGGTCGGCCCGGCCGGGTTCCTCACCGTTTTCGAGCAGTACCTGGCGACCGCCGATCTGTCACTCGAGGCGGTGGGCAGGCCGGTCGCGGTGCTCGCCGGCGGCGCGGATCCCACGCTGACCCCGAAGGCGGCGGAGGTGCTCGCCGCCGGCATGCCGGGCGGCCTCCTGCACCTGCGCGACGACTACGACCACTTCTGCCATGTACGGCACGCCCAAGGGATCGCCGACCGGGTCGCCGACCTGGCCCGGCTGGCCCGGGCGACGATGGGAACGGCGGGATGAGCAATGACCGTGACGATCACACCAAGACCCACAGTGGTGCACACCGAACCGGGGTACGAGGGCGCCAACATCCGTACCTGGATCGGTTTCAAGCACTTCCTCTACCTGGTTGAGCAGGGCGTGCTGCGCTGGCTGCGCGACCAGGGCGCTGGCGCCGGTGAGCTGTACCTGCGGCACGGTCTCGGCCTGGAGATCGTGGAGAGCTCCGTGCAACTGCCCGCCGTGCTGGAACTGGACGACGAGGTGCGGGCCGAGGTCACCGCGGCCACTGACAACCTGCTGAACGTCCGGCTCGTGTCGACCCGGGACGGACAGGAGGTGACCGCGCTGCGGGGCCGGGTGCGGGTCGCGCTCGTGCGCGAGCGCACCGCCGAGACCTACCGTCGCGCGCCCGGCGGGCTCGACGCTCTGGAGGTCCCCGAGCTGGCCGCGGCGACAACGGTGCGACACCCGGACCACCGGTCGCTGGCACCTGGTGAGACCGCCGAGGACGTGCTGGGCGCGGAGCCGGGCGCACACCTGTGGTCCTGGCGGGCGCCGTACTTCTACTGCCACTACTCCGACCGGGTCCAGCACTCCGGGTTCGTGCGCGCTCTGGAGGAGGTGGTGGACCGCTTCCTCGCCGACCGCGGCATCTCCGTCGGCCGCCTGCTGACCGAGCGGTCCTGGATCCCGGTGGTGTCGCGCAGCCACCTGCAGCTCGTCGAGGCCGCGCGGATGGAGGAGACCGTGCACACCGTCTTCACCGTCACCGACATCCTGCGCGGCGTGCTCTTCGACGGACGGATGCGGTGCCACGTCCAACGCGGCGACCGCCTGGTGCAGGTCGCGCAGGCGCGGATCCTGCACGGCTACGCCATCGCCGCCGGACCCGGCGCGGGCGGCATGGCCGAGCTCGACGACGAGGTGGTCGCGGCGCTGCGGGGAGACCGACGGTGAGCGCCCGGCCGCGGCTGTACTTCTCGTTCCGCAGCCCGTACAGCTGGCTCGCGGTGCGGCGGTTGCGCGAGGCCGTACCGGATCTGTTCACCAGGATGGACCTGCAGCCGTACTGGGACCCGGACGAGCGGTCGACGGCGGCACTGGCGGCGCGCGGCGGCGAGTTCCACTACGTGCAGATGAGCCGGGCCAAGCACCTGTACATGCTGCTCGACACCAAACGTCTGGCCCAGCGCCAGAACCTGACCATGGCCTGGCCGATCGACCGGGACCCGTGGTGGGAACTGCCGCATCTGGCCTGGCTGGCCGCGCGACGCGAGGGCCTGGCCGAGGCTTTCTACGACGCGCTGGCGCAGGCCCGCTGGGGACGGGGTGAGGACATCTGCCAGCCCGACACGGTGCGCCGTGCGGCCAAGGAGGCCGGGTTCGCCCCGGAGACGGCGGTGCTGGCCGCCGAGTCGGCGAGCATCCGGGAGGAGGGCGTGGACTGCCTGTACCGCGCGTACCTCGACGACATCTTCGGCATCCCCTACCTGAAGCTGGGACGCCACCGGTTCTGGGGACTGGAACGGGTCGACGCCTTCCTGGAGATGTGGCAGGCGGGTGACGACCGGCCGGTGGTCACCGAGTCGGCCCGGCTGACCCCGCCGTACGACCTCGACACCCCGGGCGGATGCGGATGACCACGCGCCGCGAACCGCTCGCCGAACGGCGCTACCGCAAGCAGCGGCTCGCCGCGACACTGCGGCTGTTCGCCCGCTTCGGCTTCGACCACGGCGCCGGCGGACACGTCACCGCCCGTGACCCGATCGAGCCGGACCACTTCTGGATCAACCCGTTCGGCATGCACTTCGGACACGTGCGGGTCGCCGACCTGCTGCTGGTCGACGAGTCCGGCACTGTGGTCGCGGGCAAGGGCAGCGTGAACCCGGCCGGGTACGCGATCCACTCGCACGTGCACGCCGCCCGGCCGGACGTGGTGGCGGCCGCGCACACGCACTCCACGTACGGGCGGGCCTGGTCCACCCTCGGCCGGCCGCTTGACCCGCTCACCCAGGACGCCTGCGCCTTCTACGAGGACCACTCGGTCTATGACGGCTTCGAGGGCGTGGTCCTGGAGTCGCAGGAGGCGAAGCACATCGCCGACCGGCTCGGCGACGCCAAGGCGGTGATCCTGCGCAATCACGGCCTGCTCACCGTCGGCGGGAGCGTGCAGGAGGCGGCGTGGTGGTTCATCACCATGGATCGCAGCTGCCAGGTGCAACTGCTCGCCGAGGCGGCCGGCCGGCCGGTGCCGATCCGCCCGGACGCCGCGCGGGCCACGGCGGCCCTGATGGGCACCCCCGGCATGGGCCGGCTCAACTTCTCTCCGCTGTACGACGACATCATCCGCGCCCAACCCGACCTGATCGAGGAGTAGACGCGCCCATGCCGACGTTGATCAACGACCTCATCGCCGCGAACGGACACCGGACGGCCCTGGTCGACAAGCGCGGCCGTTCCAGCTGGCCGGAGCTCGGTTCGCGGGTGCACCGCTGGATGGGCGTCCTGGCCGCCGAAGGGCTGGGTCCCGGCGACCAGGTGGCCTGCGTGCTCGGCAATCGCCGGGAGACGTTCGAGATCCTGCTCGCCTGCCTGCACCGTGGGATCACCGTGGTGCCGGTGAACTGGCACCTGACCGAGCCGGAGATCGCCTACCTGATCACCGACTCGGAGTGTCGGGGGCTGATCGTCGAGGAGCCCTACGCGCAGGTGAGTGGCCGGGCCGCCGCCCGCGCGCCGGGGGAGGTCCCGACGCGACTGGTGCTCGGCGACCGAGACGTGCCCGGCTTCCGGGCCGTAGAGCCGCTGCTCGCCGCCGCGGATCCGGCTGAACCCGCCGAGCAGTCCTGCGGCTCCACCATGCTCTACACGTCCGGGACCACCGGTGCACCCAAGGGCGTGCTCAACGGCATGTTCGTGGTCGGAGCGCCGTTCACCCGGGTGGCCAAACTGCTGGAGTACGCCCGCGTGGTCCTCGACGTCCCGGCGAACGAGCGGTTCCTGCTCGACGGGCCCTGGTACCACTCGTCGCAGCTGTTCCTCGCGCTGCTCGCCCTGCTGCGCGGCTGCACGCTGCACATCCAGGAGCGGTTCGACCCGGAGGCCACGCTCGCGGTCATCGACGCGGAGCAGATTTCCGCGGCGCATCTGGTGCCAACCCAGCTGGTGCGGTTGCTCCGGCTGCCGGAGCACGTCCGCCGCGGTTTCTCCGGCGCCTCGCTACGGCGGGTCTGGCACGGCGGCGGGCCGTGCCCGCCGGACGTCAAACGGGCCATGATCGAGTGGTGGGGGCCGGTGTTCCTGGAGTACTACGGCGCCACCGAGGGCGGGGTCGTAAGCCTGATCAATTCGCACGACTGGCTGCGCCGGCCGGGCAGCGTGGGCCGCGCCGTGCCGCCGTACGAACTCGTGGTGGTCGACGAGGAGGGTGCTCCGGTGCCCGCCGGTGTGTCCGGGCGGGTGTTCGTCCGGCGCCTCACCGGGCGCACGTTCCAGTACCACAAGGCGCCCGAGAAGACCCGGGCCGTGCACCTGGCCCCGGACAAGTTCACCTACGGCGAACTGGGACACCTGGACGAGGCCGGCTTCCTGTACCTCGACGGCCGTGCCCAGGACCTGATCGTCACCGGGGGCGTGAACGTCTATCCCACGGAGGTCGAGGCGGTGCTGCTGGCCCATCCGGCGGTACGGGACGCGGCCGTCATCGGCGTGCCCGACCACGAGTTCGGGGAGCACGTGGTCGCGGTGATCGAGCTTGCTCTGCCCGAGCCGGCCGACCTGTTCGCGCTGCTCGATCCGCACTGCCGCCGCTCGCTCGCGGGTTTCAAGACGCCTCGGGCGTACCACGTGGTGGCCTCCCTGCCCCGGGACACCTCGGGCAAGTTGCGGAAGGACGCGCTGCGCCGCGCCATCGCGCCGCCCGCGCCGGACGACCCGGATGCGGTGCTGGAGCGGACGTCGTCGGCGGAGCCGGTGCCGTGACCGCCGTGTCGGGCGTCACCCGGCCGGACATCGCCCATCCGGCCACCTACGCGCACGGGGTGCCGCACGCCGAGTTCGCCCGTCGGCGGCGCGACGAACCGGTGGCCTGGGTCGACGAGCCGCTCCTGACCCGGCACAGCGCGAGCGGCCGGATCACCGAGCGGGGCCGTGGGTACTGGGCGGTCACCACGCACGCGGCGGTGCAGGAGGCGTCGCGGCGCACCGGCGACTTCTCGTCCGGGCGGGCCGGCGCCTTCCTCGTCGACCCGCGGACACCGGCGGACCTGCGGCAGACCAGGCAACTGCTGATCAGCATGGACGCACCGCAGCACGTCCAGATCCGCCGCCTGGTGACGTCGGTCTTCACGCCCCGGGCGGTCGGCGGTCTCGCCGACGGGGTCGCGACACACGCCACCGAGCTTGTCCGGCGCGTCGTGCGCGCCGGCGAGCTGGACGTGGTCACCGACCTGGCGGCCGAGTTGCCGTTGCTGGTGCTCTGCGACCTGCTCGGTGTCCCGCGCGCCGATCGCCACCTGCTGTACGGGTGGAGCAACCATCTGGTCGGCTTCGACGATCCCGAGTTCGGCGGCGGGGACGTGGACGCGTACCGGCGGACGTTCGCCGAGGCGTTCACGTACGCGCTGGAACTGGCGGCCGAGCGCCGCGCGCGCCCGCAGCCCGACCTGATCAGCCGGCTCGCCGTCGCCGAGGTGGACGGCCGGCGGCTGTCCGACCGCGAATTCTGCATGTTCTGGCTGCTGCTGGTGGTGGCCGGTAACGAGACCACCCGACACCTCATCGCTGGCTCGCTGTCGGCCCTGGTCGACGACCACGAGCAGCGCGACCGACTGGTGGCCGGCACGGTGCCCATCGCCGCGGCGGTCGACGAGCTGATCCGCCATGTCACACCGATCATGCAGTTCCGACGTACCGCCACCCGCGACACCGAGCTGGCCGGGCAGGCCATCGCGGCCGACGACAAGGTGGTCCTCTACTACACCTCGGCGAACCGCGACCCTGCCGTCTTCACCGAGCCGGACCGGCTCGACCTCGGCCGCAGTCCCAATCCGCACCTGGCGTTCGGCATCGGGCCCCACTTCTGCCTGGGCGCCCACCTGGCCCGGCACGAGTTGACCGCCCTGCTCCGGGCGTTCCTCCCGCACCTGCCGTCGCTGGTGCGTACCGGACCGGAGATCCGGTTGGAGTCGAACTTCGTGAACGGTTTGAAGTCTTTTCCCGCACAGATCCGATAAGCGCGTGCTTCAGCCAATGGAAGGGAATTGCGCGATGGAAGAGTTCCGGATCGACATCCCACAATCCGACGTCGACGACCTGCGTCGACGACTGGCGGCCACCCGCTGGCCCGGCGAGCTCGCCAGCGTCGGCTGGGAACGCGGCGTGCCGCTGACCTACCTGCAGGAGCTCACCGACTACTGGGCCACCACCTTCGACTGGCGGGCCGCGGAGGCTCGGCTCAACCAGTTGCCCCAGTTCCGGACCGAGATCGACGGCGCGAGCATCCACTTCGTGCACGTGCGCAGCCCGGAACCGGACGCGGTGCCGCTGATCCTCACCCACGGCTGGCCCGGCTCGTTCGCGGAGTTCACCGAGATCGTCGGCCCGCTCACCGACCCGCGCGCCCACGGTGGCGACCCGGCCGACGCGTGCCACGTGGTGATCCCGTCGCTGCCCGGGTACGGCTTCTCCACCCTGCCGGACACCGGTTGGGACGTGGTGCGGATCGCCTCCGCGTGGTCGGAGCTGATGCGCCGGCTCGGCTACGACAGGTACGTGGCGCAGGGCGGTGACGCCGGATCGGTGATCTCCCAGGCGCTCGGCGTCATCGACCCGACGCACTGCGCGGGGGTGCACGTGAACATGCTGATGACCTTCCCGTCCGGCGACCCGGCCGACCTGGACGGCCTGAGCGAGCGGGACATGGCGCGGCTGGGCCGGCTGCGCGAGTTCGACGAGCACCTGTCCGGTTACATGAAGATCCAGCAGACCCGTCCCCAGACGCTGGCGTACGCGCTCACCGACTCACCGGTCGGGCAGCTCGCCTGGATCGTGGAGAAGTTCCGGGAGTGGACCGACAGCGAGAAGGTGCCCGAGGACGCGGTGTCGCGCGACCACATCCTGACGCTGGTGTCGCTGTACTGGTTCACCGCCACCGCCGGGCCCTCGGCGCAGTTCTACTACGAGGGCGCGGCCGCGGTGAAGGCGGCGGCCGCCGGGGCGGCGCCTCCTCCGATCACCGTGCCGGTCGGTGTGGCCGTGTTCCCGAAGGACATCTTCCTGCCGGTACGCCGATTCGCCGAGGCGCACATCCCCACCATCGCCCGGTGGACGGAGTTCGACCGGGGCGGTCACTTCGCCGCACTGGAGCAGCCCGGCCCCCTGGTCGACGACGTCCGGGAGTTCGTGCGTCTGGTGCGCTGATCGACAACCGCCGCGGCCGGCCGGGTGATCCCGGCCGGCCGTGGTGTGCGTCAGAGAACGACCGCGCCGGTGGTGATGGCGGACAGCAACGTCCTGGCCTGGACGTTGACATAGTGCCCGTGCCGGAGCAGCGCGGTCAGCTGGCCCGGTGTCAGCCAGCGGTATCCCGGCGGCGGATCGGCGGGCGCCGCGTCGGACTCCAGGACGACGCAGCGGTTCTCCGCGTGGTAGAACCGCCCGCCCTCCTCGGCGTGCACCACGTCGTACCGGATCTGGCCGGGCGTCGCCGACCTGATCAGGTCCAGGAATGCCGGCCCGGTGCCCGAGCCGTGGTGCCCGGGCGTGCACTGTACGGTCGGCCCGAGCTCCACCGTGTTGTGGAAGCCGGCCTCCACCCGGGCGTGCGTGAGCAGATGCGGCACGCCGCCGAACCGGCGGGTCAGGAACGCGATCAACCCTCGTTCCAGCGGTTCGAAGAGTGGCTGGGTCCAGCCGCGCACCTCGCGGTTGTCGGCTTCGACCGAGACCGCCATCACCCGGAAGTAGCGGGGCGGGACGTGTTCGATGGTCCGTTCGCCGATGGTCCAGCCGGGCAGCCCGCGCAGCGGCACCAGCCGGCCGTGGAGGTCGTGGCGTGTGCGTTCCGCGGTGAACCAGGAACGCACCTCGGTGTCGTCGTGCCGGGCCACCGCATCGCCGAAGGTCACCGGCGCGCAGGCCAGAACCGTACGGGTGTCCATGTTGATCAGGTTGTCGACCTGCATCAGACGGCCGATCTGGCCGAGGGTGAGCCAGCAGAAGTCCGCGCCGGCGTCGACCGGGGCGCCAGTCTCGACGATCATGTTCCGGTTCGTCTTGTGGTGGAACCAGGAACCGTGCTCAGACTGCAGCACGTCGGTGAGCGGACGGCCGCGATGCGGATCGGTGAAGAGCTCCAGGTGGCGCACCGGCGCCCCGCGGTGGGCCCCGGTGTAGTTGCTGCGGGTGGCCTGAACCGTCGGCGAGAGCTGCACCGGTGTCGGGTTGCCGGGCTCGGCCTTGGCCTGCAGCAGGAAGTGCAGAACGCCGTCGAACTCGGTGGCGACGATGCCCAGGATGCCCACCTCGGGCTGGTTGATGATCGGTTGCCACCACTCCAGGTGCGGCGACCCGCCGGTGCGTACGTGCAGGCCCTCCACAGTGAAGAAACGGCCGCTGTGGTGCACCAGGTTGCCGGTGCCCGGAGCGAACCCCCAACCGTCCAACTCCTGGAACGGGATCGGCGTCACCCGGAACCGCTGGGCGCGCGCCCGCTCCGCCAGCCAGCCCGGCACGTCCGTCGTACGGATGGCCGCGCCGGCCTCGGTCTCGGCCGCCGAGCGAGCCAGGCGTTGCGCCAGCCCGTCGTCCTCACGCGGGCGCAGCCGGAGCGCCGCCCCCGGCGCGCTCATGCGGCCAGCTCGATCCGGGTGTCGTCACCGATCACCAGCCGGTGCGCGAGGCCGTCGCCCGCGCTGACCGTCGCGGCGCGCCCGATCAGCGACCGGGCCAGTGGCGGCACCGCCGAGATGGTGGCACCAGCGAGCACCACCGAGTCGGCCACTGTGCACCGACGCAGGACGCAGTCCGGGCCGACGGCGGTGAACGGCCCCACCGTGCTGTCCTCGACGAGGGTTCCCGCCCCGATGACGGCCGGGCCGTCGATGCGGGAGCGCACCACCCGGGCGCCGGGCTCGA
This sequence comes from Micromonospora sp. NPDC049089, assembly GCF_040648775.1. NCBI lineage: Bacteria > Bacillati > Actinomycetota > Actinomycetes > Micromonosporales > Micromonosporaceae > Micromonospora > Micromonospora sp. NPDC049089. The sequence goes on along the minus strand of NZ_JBEZEH010000003.1, from coordinate 8,382 downwards.
CGACGACCTGCCCGGTCAGGATGCTGGCCGGGTCGACGTCGCCGGACATGCCGGGCGTCAGGTCGGCCAGCATCCGGCGATTGCAGTCGAGCAGGTCGTCGACCTGCCCGGTGTCCTTCCAGTAGCCGTCGTAGACGCTGGCACGGACGTCCGCGCCGGACGCGAGGAGCCACTGGACCGCGTCGGTGATCTCCAGCTCCCCGCGGGTGCTCGCGTCGATCGCGGCCACCGCCTCGTGCACCGCCGCCGTGAAGAAGTAGACGCCGATCATCGCCAGATCGCTGCGCGGCCGGGCCGGCTTCTCCACCACCCGCAGCACGGTGCCGTGCGGGTCGAGCTCGGCGACGCCGAACTCCTGCGGGTCGCTGACCTTGTGCACCACGATCTGGGCGGCCGGGCGGTGCGCGCGGAAGTCGGCGGCGATGTCGGCGACACCGTCGGGCAGCACGTTGTCGCCCAGGTACATGACGAAGTCGTCGTCGCCGAGGAAGGAACGTGCCAGCCGGACGCAGTCCGCGAGCCCGCGCGGCTGGTCCTGGTGCAGGTAGGTGATCGGTACGCCGAAACGCCGGCCGTCGCCCAGCGCCGCCCTGATGTCGGGCCCCCACCGACCGACCACCACCCCGATCTCGGTGACGCCGAGGCCGCTGACGGTTTCCAGCACCAGTTCCAGTACCGGTCGATTGGCCACGGGGAGCAGTTGTTTCGGCATGGAATGACTGAGCGGGCGGAATCGCGTGCCGGAACCGCCCGACAGGACCAGAGCCTTCACCGTGGAAATTCCTTTCCTTGCAGGAAGTGTGGACGCTCGTTCAGTGGCGTCCGGCGACGAATTCCCGGATGGTCCGCCCGACGTGGAGGATCATGTCGTCGGTGATGCCGGGATAGACGCCGATCCAGAAGGTGCCGTGCACCACCGCGTCGCTGTTGGACAGGTCACCGGCGACCCGGAACTCGACATCCCGGTAGGCCGGGTGCCGGGTCAGGTTGCCGCTGAACAGCAGCCGGGTACGGATCTGCCGCTCCTCCAGGTGCTGCTGTAGCTCACCGCGGCCAAACGGTGCGTCAGGCGTGACGGTGAGCGCGAACCCGAACCAGCTCGGGTCCGAGCCCGGTGTGGGACGCGGCAGCAGCAGTCCCGGCACTCCGTCGAGCTCCTCGCGCAGCCGCTGCCAGTTCTTGCGCCGGGCCTCGCCGAACGCCTGGATCCGCTCCAGCTGGCTCAGTCCGAGCGCCGCCTGCAGGTCGGTCGCCTTCAGGTTGTAGCCGACCTGCGAGAACGTGTACTTGTGGTCGTAACCGGCCGGGAGTGTGCCGAGCTGCCAGTCGAACCGCTTCTTGCAGCGGTTGTCCTCCCCGGGCTCGCACCAGCAGTCGCGCCCCCAGTCCCGGAAGGACTCCACGAGGTGGGCCAGTTCCACGCTGTCGGTGAGCACGCAGCCACCCTCGCCCGTGGTGATGTGGTGGGCCGGATAGAAACTGACAGTGCTGAGGTGGCCGAACGTGCCGGTGAGCCGCCCGCCGTACAGCGAGCCGACCGCGTCGCAGTTGTCCTCGATGAACCACAGGCCGTGCCGCTCCGCCAGTTCGGCGATCTCGGCGGCCTCGAACGGGTTGCCGAGCGCGTGGGCGATCATGATGGCGCGGGTGCGTGGCCCGATCGCTGCGGCCACCCGTTCCGCTGAGGTGTTGTACGTGCCGAGTTCCACGTCGACGAACACCGGTATCAGGCCGTTCTGCACGATCGGGTTCACGGTGGTGGGAAAGCCCGCCGCCACCGTGATGACCTCGTCGCCGGGCCGCAGACGCCGGTCTCCCAGCTCGGACGCGCGTAGCGCGGACAGGGCGAGCAGGTTCGCCGACGATCCCGAGTTGACCAGGTGGGCCTTGCGGAGGCCGAAGTACCGCGCGAAGGAGCGCTCGAAGCGCAGCGCGTGGAGCCCCGCAGCGATCCGCATGTCCAACGCCGCCTCGACCAGCGCCAACCGGTCTTCGGCTTCGAGTACCGCGCCGGACGACAGCACCGGCGTGACGCCCGGAACGAACTCCTGGTCGTCCGGTGTGCGTTCGGTGTGATAGGCCCGGACCAGGTCCAGGATCATTGCCTTGAGGTCCGGGGTCATGGTGTGCTCGCCTCCTGCGCGGGGTGGCCGGGGAACGGGTGGGACCGGGCGGCCTGCCAGATCCCGAGCAGCGTCTCGGGCAGCTCCCGGCGCGTCGACCAGCCGAGCACCGTGTACGCCCGGCGGGTGTCGGCCCGCTGCCAGTCGCCGTCGGCGGAGCGCGCGCCGGTCGTCGGCGCCGGCCGCAGCTCCAGTCGGTAGGGGACACCGCTGACCTCGGCGAGCGCCCGGACCAGTTCCTCTGCGGTCCGGGTGACACCCGACCCGATGTTGAACAGCCCGGGAGCGATCTGCCGTGCCGTGCCGGCGGCCAGGACGGCGTCGGCGGCGTCGCGTGCGTCCACGTAGTCGCGGTACTGCGCCAGGTCCGTCAGCTCCAGGTGTGCTGTCGTACCGGTCCGGTGTGCCGCCACCAGGCGGTTCACCGTCCGGCCCAGCACGCTGACCGGTGACATGCCGGCGCCGATGACGTTGAACAGCCGCAGCACCACCGCCTCGACGCCGTGCCGGGCAGCGAGGCGGCGTACCAGTTCGGTGCCGGCCAGCTTCGACCGTCCGTACGCGCTGCGCGGTGCGGCCGGGGAGTCCTCGGTCAGGGCTGTCGGCGGTGGCTGCGGCGCGTACTCCAGCGATGAGCCGAGATGCACCAGCCGGGCGTCGGCACCGGCCTCGGCCACGGCCCGCACCACGAGTCCGGCGAGTTCGACGTTGGCGGCGGTGAGCCGGTCGGGCTCCGGCCGCCAGATCTCACCGGCGGCGTTGACCACCACGCCGGGCCGCGCCGCGCGGATCGCCTCGGTCAGCGACCGGGTCGCGACCTCGGACCGGCGCCCGGCCACGACCACGTCCCAGCCCGCCGAGGTCAGCCGGTCACGGACGTGCCGGCCCAGCAGACCCGTGCCGACCACCAGGGCGCGCCCGGTCACGGCTCGCCCAGGCCGGCCGCCCGGCGGATGGTGTCGACCAGCCGCGCGTGCCCCAGCATCTCGGCGTGGTGCCCGGACAGGTCATGCTCGCCGCGCACCGCCGCCACGAAGGTGCGGACCAGCGCGGCGAACTGGTCCTCGGCGGCCAGCGTCCGCGACTCGCGGCGGTCCTGCTGCCGCAACCCGAGCACCGGGCGGTGTTCCGGCGGCGGCGTGAACGCGCGCTCCAGGCGCAGCTCACCGGTGCTGCCCCACAGCTCGTACCCGCTGCGGTAGAAGTGCTCGAAGCCGAACCCGACCTGCACCGCGACCTGGTTCGGCCCGCTCAGCAGCACGGTGCCCGCCACGTCCACGCCGGACGGTCCGGTGCGCAGGTCCGCGCCCACCACCCGCAGGTTCGGGCCGACGAAGTGACGTGCCGCGCGCAAAGGGTAGAAGCCGACGTCGAGCAGCGCCCCGCCGCCCAGGTCCGGGCGGTACCGGATGTCCCCGTTGTGCAGCGGCGGAATCCCGAACACGCTGCTGAAGGCGCGTAGCTCCCCGATCTCGCCGGCCTCGTACGCGCGGCGCACCGCGGCGTGCTGGCCGTGCAGGAGGAACGCGGAGTTCTCCATCAGGGTGAGGCCGCGCTCGGCCGCCTGGGCAACCAGGTCCGCTGTCTGCTTCTCGGTGCCCACCATCGGCTTCTCGGCCAGCACATGCTTGCCGGCGGCCAACGCCGCGCCCGCCCACCGGTGCCTCAAGCCGATCGGCAGCGGCAGGTAGACCGCTTCCACGTCGGAACGCTCGAGTAGCTCCTCGTACCGGTTCACCGCGGCGCAGCCGAACCGGGCCGCGAAACGGTCGGTGCGTGCCGGGTCACGTCCGGCGATCGCGACGGTACGCAGGCCCGGTTCCGCCGCAGCCGCAGGCAGCAGCTTGCGCCACGCGATGTCCGCGCAGCCGAGCACGCCCAGGCGAACGGGGACCGGCACGTGGTTCATCGGCGTCGCCCCAGAACGAGAGCGACCCGCAACCGCACGTACAGCATGGGAATCACCTGATCACCATCGCGGAGCACCGCCCGGCACGGCATCTCACACGTTGCGCAGCCGGGTCGTCCGTCCGCTGAGCGCACCTTGCGAGATGCCCGGGATGTCGCCGCTGCGGCACAGTGGTGCCATCGCAGGCAGCGTCGCCTGTCGATGTTCGGTCCGGGCGCCGGGCGGCACCGCAATCTGGAAGAAGATCGCGCGTGGCCAGAGCAAGCAGACTGAGCCGGATCAGTCGACTTAAACCGATGGGTAGGTGCTCACATGGTTGCATCGCGCCGGCAGTTCCTCGGCTCGGCCGCTGCTGTCTCCGGCGCTGCTGTCACCGGCTTGGTCCTGCAGCCCGGCGCTGCGCAGGCCGTCGGTCACAGCGGTGGGGCGGCCTTGCCGAATGTGGTGGTGCGTCCGGACGACCCGCGTTACCCCGAACTGCTGACGCGCGGGTTCAACGCGCGTTTCGTCTTCTCCCCGGATTCGATCGTGCTGGCCTACTCGGCCGGCCAGGTCCAGGAGGCGGTGCAGCGGGCGGTCAAGGAGGGCCGCAAGTTCACCGTCCGCAGCGGCGGGCACTGCCTCGAGGCGTTGGTCGCCGACCCGCGCTTCGACATGCTCATCGACGTGTCCCCGATGCACCAGGTTTCCTGGGACGCCAAGATGAACGCCTTCTCGGTCGGCGCGGGCAGCACGCTCGCGCAGGCGTACAAAGCGCTCTACCTGGGTTGGGGCGTGACCATCCCCGGTGGGGTGTGCCCACCGGTGGGCATCGGCGGACACACCGCCGGCGGGGGATACGGGCCGCTGTCCCGGCGGTACGGTCTCATCTCCGACCACCTGTACGCGGTTGAGGTGGTGACCGTCGACGCCAAGGGCAAGGCCCGCATCGTCGTCGCCACGCGCCGCCCCGACGACCCGAACCGCGACCTGTGGTGGGCGCACACCGGTGGTGGCGGCGGCAACTTCGGCGTCGTCACCCGGTACTGGTTCCGCGACCCGCGGGCCACCGGAAACAACCCGACCAAGGCGCTGCCGCGGCCGCCGGCCCGGCTCCTGATGACCTGGGTGACCTGGCCATGGGAGTCGCTGAGCCAGGCGGACTTCAAGCGGCTGGTGCAGAACCACGGTGCCTGGCACGCGGCCAACAGCGGGCCAGACTCGCCGTACGTCGTCATGCACAGCGCCCTGCATCTCAACATGAAGAGGGACTACGCGCTCTACCTCGAGTGCCGGATGGACGCCACGGCGCCCAATGCCCGCCGGATGGTTGAGGACTACATCGCCGCTGTCTCCGAGGGCGTGTCAGTGCAGGGCTACGTCGAGATGAACGAGGAGCTCTGGCTCGCCAACGCGTTGTTCGAGTACCCCCGTTCGCTCGGCGCCCGGACGAAGTCGGCGGGCAGCAACCTGCGCAAGCCGCTCACCGACGACCAGATCGACATCGTCTACGGGGCACTGACGGACCCCGACGCCAAGAACTCCTGCCTGGTCTATCTCGGTGCCTACGGCGGGCAGGTCAACGCGGTTGCGTCGGACGCCACCGCGGTGCCCCAGCGTGACTCCATTCTGCGCTTTTGGATCGACTCCACCTGGGCCGATCCGAACGCCGACGCGGAGGCCGTGGAGTGGACCCGCCGGCTCTACCGGGACGTGCACGCCGCCACCGGCGGGGTGCCGGTCCCGAACGACCAGTACGACGGCTGCTACATCAACTACCCCAGCAAGGACACCAAGGACCCGGCGTGGAACACGTCCGGGGTGCCCTGGCACGACCTCTACTACAAGGGCAGCTACCCGAAACTTCAGCGGATCAAGAAGAAGTACGACCCGCTGAACACCTTCCAACACGCGATGTCCATCGAGCCCGCCTGACCGGGCGGTTCGTCCAGGTCTTGCCCGCAGACCGCTGACACAGCCGGTCGCGAAGCGGCCCCACGCCCATCGACATGACGGGTGTGGGGCCGGTTGCGTACTGCCCTGACGACGGTGTGACGGAAGAGGTGGCGGTCCTTGCCGGACAGCCGGGACGACCTGAGTCCCGGCCGACCCGATCCGATCAGCAAACGGAGGACCGACATGACGAGCCCGGACGGCAATGCGAACGCCACGACCAAGGTGTTCCTGGTGCAACAGGGTGTCTGGGAGATGCCGCTGGAGTCGATGCCGCTGGCGTCGGGCTACCTGAAGTCGACGGCCCTGGCCGACGACCGGATCCGCGACGCCTGCGACATCAGCATCCACAACTTCCGCGGCGGCACCACCAACGCCACCATGGCCAACGCCCTGTTCAGCGACGAGCCGCCGGACGTTCTCGCGTTCAGCGTGCTGGGCTGGAACTACCGGTCCTTCGGATCACTGGCCGCGACGTTCAAACAGCTCAACCCGGACGGCTGGGTCGTCTTCGGTGGCACCCACGTGGCCGAGCAGGCCGACCGGGTGTTCCGGATGTTCCCCGAGGTCGACGTCGTGGTCAACGGGGAGGGCGAGCTGACGTTCCGCGATCTGCTCAACTGCTACCTCGACGGGGTGGACAAGCACGCGCTGCACGCGGTGGCGGGTGTGTCGTTCCGCGAATCCGACGGCGCCACCTGCCACAACGTCGCCCGGGACCGGATCGAGGACCTCGAGATCATACCGTCGCCCTTCCTGACCGGGGCGCTGGAGATGACCGACGCCGACGGCAACTTCCGGTACGACGTGGCGCTGATGGAGACCAACCGGGGCTGCCCGTACAAGTGCGCGTTCTGCTACTGGGGCGGCGCCGTCGGGCAGAAGGTCCGGGCGTTCTCGCCGGAGCGGATGCGCGCCGAGCTGGAGATGTTCGGCCGGCTCAAGGTGCACACCGTGGTCGCCTGCGACGCCAACTTCGGGCTCCTGCCCGGTGACGTGGAGTTCGTCGAGACGCTCATCGAGACCCGGGACCGGCTCGGCTTCCCGCGCGCGCTGGAGACGTCCTGGGCGAAGAACAAGTCGAAGACGTTCTTCCGCATCGTCAAGATGATGAAGGAGGCCGGCATGCGGAGCTCCTTCACGCTCGCGCTCCAGACGCTCAGCGACACCGCACTGGACACCATGAACCGGCGCAACATGAAGGTCAACGAATGGGAGGACCTCGCCGCCTGGCTGGACGAGGAGGGGCTCGACTGTTACGCCGAGCTGATCTGGGGCGCGCCGGGCGAGACGGTGCAGTCCTTCATGGAAGGCTACGACCGTCTGTCACGGCGGGTGTCGCGGATCGCGGTCTACCCGATCCTGCTGTTGCCCAACACCGACTACATGGAGAAGAAGGAGCAGTACGGCATCAAGGCCGTCCGCGGTGACAACGACGACTTCGAGTACGTTCTCGCGCACAACACCATGACCTTCGCCGAGAACCAGCAGATGCAGCGGTTCCTCTTCATGGCGCGGGTCGTGGCCGAGAACGCGGTCCTGCGCTGGATCTGGCCGGCGCTGCGGCACCTCGCCGGCATCACCCAGTCCCAGGTGCTGCGCCACCTGGACACCTGGATCAGCACCACTGACGACCCGGCAGCCGCGCCACTGCGAGGGTACGCCGCGACCGCCGTCGGCGGAACCGGCGCGTTCGGGGCGGCGATCACCTACCTCTACACCGACCCGGACGCGGAGCGGATGCTGCACCGCTGGTGGGACGAGGCGATCCGGCCGCTGGTGCCCGCCGAGGCGGCGCCGGTGCTGGACGAGGTGTTCCGCTACGACCTGCTCACCCAGCCGGTCTACCGCCCCGCCGACCATCCGGTCGGTGAGGACCTGCCGGTGGTGCTGGTCCGCGATGAGGAGTACTACCTACGCAGCGGGGTGCGGCTCCGCTACGACGTGCCGGCCATCGTCGCGGCCATCCGGCGCGGCGAGGAGCCGGACCTGTCGCCGGTGGACTTCACCGTCGACCTGTACTACCGCACCGGCTCGGAGTCGGCGGTGACGTCGACCAACCACGAGATCGTCGTGCACTTCATGGGGATGACCGCCGAGGAGGTCCACGACAACGCGCGGGGGAGTGCCGAGGGCCTGAGCGAGGCGGAGTTCGAGGCCTCCTCGGCGTCGCGGTCCGCGGAGGCCGGCTCGCCGGCTCCGGACGGACGGACCACGCTGGGAATGCTCAAGGCGGACAAGGGCGGCTGTTCCTGAGACATGCCGCGGGCCCGGTGCCTCAACAGGAGGCGCCGGGCCCTGGCGTGCGCGCCGGCGCGCCAGTCACGAGCAGACTGAGGCGTGGACGCCGGGCGCGGGCCGACAGAGGTGTGTGGGGTGCGCCCTGGCCCCCCCCCCCCGCTCGTGGGCCGGGGGCGG
>NZ_JBEZEH010000002.1:0-113635 GCF_040648775.1 Micromonospora sp. NPDC049089 | reverse complement strand
CCGGCCACGGCTGAACCGTGACCGGGGGCCCTTCCGGAGACTCAGCCGAAGAGCGGCCGGACCAGCAGGTACGTGACGCACGCGATCAGCGCGGCGGCCGGGAACGTGATGATCCAGGCGAGCACGATGTTGCCGGCCACGTTCCAGCGAACCGCGGAGAGTCGCTTGGTCGCGCCCACACCCATGATCGCCGAGGTGATGGTGTGGGTGGTGGAGATCGGGGCCTTCAGGACCAGGGCGTTGAAGTAGAGCACAGCGCTGGCGACGGTCTCGGCGGCGAAGCCCTCGGGCGGACCCAGGTCGATGATCTTGCGACCGAGGGTACGGATGATCCGCCAGCCGCCGGCGTAGGTGCCGAGGGCGAGCATCGTCGCCGAGGTCCAGAACACCCAGCCCGGGATGTGCGTCTTGCTCTCCTGGAAACCGCCGGTGTAGAGCGCCAGCACCACGATGCCCATGGTCTTGGCGGCGTCCTGCATGCCGTGGCCGACCGACATGGCGGCTGCCGAGGCGGTCTGCGCCCAACGGAAGCCCCGGTTGAGCTTGCCCGGCTGTCCCTTTCGGAACAGCCACAGGATGGCCAGCATCAGCAGGTAACCGAGGGTGAGGCCGACGATCGGCGACAGCACCATCGGCAGCAGCACCTTCACGCCGATGTTGCCCCACTGCACGATGCCGCCGGTGGAGAGCAGGGTGGCGCCGACCAGGCCGCCGAAGAGCGCGTGCGAGGACGACGAGGGCAGACCGAAATACCAGGTGATCAGGTTCCAGGCGATCGCTCCGAGCACCCCGGCGAAGACCACGCCGAGGCTGCTCACCCCGGTGGGGAGGGTGACCAGACCGTCACCGACGGTCTTGGCGACGCCGGCACCGAAGTGGGCGCCGATGAAGTTGCCGACCGCGGCGAGCCCGAGGGCGATCCGCGGTGTCAGCGCCCGGGTGGAGACGCTTGTGGCGATCGCGTTGGCGGCGTCGTGGAAGCCGTTGGTGTAGTCGAACGCCAGGGCCACCGCGATCACCGCCAGCACGGCGATGAGTTCAGGGGACACCGGCTCAGGACTCCTTGACGGCGATGGTCTCGACGGTGTTGGCCACGTGCTCGAAGGCGTCGCAGGCAGCCTCCAGCTCGTCGGCGACCTCCTTCATCTTCAGCACCGTCAACGCGTCGTACTCACCCGAGAAGAGGCGGACGAGCAGCTGCCGGTTGATCCGGTCGCCCTCGTTCTCCAGCCGGTTGCACTCGATCCAGTAGTCCTCGAGGTCCTTCATCGACTTCAGCCGGGGCATCGCGTCGGCGGTCAGCTTGGCCTGCTGGTCGAGCACGTTGACCATCTCGTGCAGCTCGCGGGGCAGCGCCGGAAGCTCGGTCAACCCGTACAGGTAGAGCAGGTCGCCCACCGCTTCCAGGTGGTCCATCACGTCGTCCAGCAACGAGCCGAGCCGGTAGATGTCCTCCCGGTCGAACGGGGTGATGAAGGTCGAGTTGATCTTCTTGTACAGGTCGTGGGTGATCTGGTCGCTGTCGTGCTCGACCTCGGTCAGCCGCTCGCTGACGGACTGCACGTCCACGCCGGGCAGGGCCAGTTCGTTGAGCAGCGCGGTGCCCCGGACCAGGTTCTGCGCGGCCCTGGTGAAGAGCTCGTAGAAGGCGCCCTCGGTGGGGCGGAAGGAAAACTTCACAGCACAGACCTCGTCGCGTCGGTGGAAGGGTGGCGGTGCCCGAGAGCGCCCGCTCGGTGAATGCTAGGAAACGGCGGAACCGGGAATTCGCCGGCCCACCCCTGGCCAGGCGTCATTCACCGCTCGTTCACCTGCCGTTCATCTCGGCCGCCCCACCAGCACCCGCTCCCCCAGCCAGGAGGCGCTTCCGCTCCCGCGCCACGTCGAAATCGGCAGCCGGATACCCCAGTTCGAGCGTGTCGAACGTCTCACGCAGCAGGTGGGCCACCGCCCAGTCCCGGTACCACTTGCGGTCCGCCGGCACCACGAACCAGGGCGCGGCGTCCGTGCCGCACCGGCTCAGGGCCTCGGCGTACGCAGCCTGGTAGTCGTCCCAGTGCCCTCGCGAGTCGATGTCGGAGGGGTTGTACTTCCAGTGCTTACGCGGGTCGGTGAGCCGATCCATCAGGCGCTTGCCCTGCTCGGCGTACGAGATGTGCAGCATCACCTTGATCAGGGTGACGCCGCCCTCGGTCAGCTCCTGCTCGAACGAGTTGATCTCGTCATAGCGGGCTCGCCAGGTCGTCTCCGGCACCAGCGAGCCGACCCGGGCGATCAACACGTCCTCGTAGTGCGAACGGTTGAACATCCCCACGTAGCCCTGCGGTGGCAGCTCACGCCGGATCCGCCAGAGGAAGTCGTGCCGCAACTCCTGGCGGGTCGGCGGTCCGAACGAGCGGATGTGCAGGCCCAGCGGGTTCATCGCGCCGGCCACCCGCTTGATCGTGCCGTCCTTGCCGCCGCAGTCCATGGCCTGGAGCACCAGCAGCACCCGCTGCGCCGGCCGTTCCGACCCGGTCTTGGCCATCGCGAAGAGCATCTCCTGCTGCCGGCCCAGCTCCTCGCCGACCAGTTCCACCTGCTCCCGCGCCCAGGTCTTACGGTGCTCGCCGCGGCCTGCGGGCTCCGGTAGGCCGGGCATGGACCGCGGGTCGATCGCGCCGAGATCCACCGGCGCGGTGACCCGCAGCAGGTCCCGCACGGAACCGCCCTCGGGTGCCACGACCTGCCCTTGCTGGGGTGCGCTCATGCACGGATCATCGCCCACCCACCGCCGTTCCGCCCGCCGAGGCCCACCTCCGAACCTGGCCCGCCGATCGGCACCGACCGACCTGCGCCCACGGCGAGCACCGGTTTGCCGGGCCGTCTCGGGGCAGCCGTGGAGCCCGCTCGGCGGGAGGATGTAGTCCGGGACGCCGACCGGAAGGGGTGGTGGGTCGTGCGGGAGCTGGCGACGGAGTTCGAGGCCGAGCGGGGCCGGTTGCTCGCGGTGGCCCACCGGATGCTGGGCAGCCGCAGCGAGGCGGAGGACGCCGTACAGGAGACCTGGCTGCGCTACGCCGGGGCGCTGGCCGACCCGGCGGCCCGCGCCGAGATCAGAGACCTGTCCGCCTGGCTGACCACCACCTGCGCTCGGATCTGCCTGGACGTGCTCCGCTCGGCCCGGGTCCGCCGGGAGGCGTACCCGGGGCAGTGGCTGCCGGAGCCGGTGGTGAGCCCATTGGGCGGCCGGTCGCCGGCCGACGGCTACGCGCCCGACCCGGCGGAGCGGGCGGTGCGCACCGACGAGGTCGGCACGGCCCTGCTGGTGGTGCTGGAGCGGCTCGCGCCGGAGCAACGGGTCGCCCTCGTCCTGCACGACGTGTTCGCGCTGCCGTTCGCCCGGGTCGCGGGGGTGCTCGGCACCACCGAGGTGGCGGCCCGGCAGCTCGCCTCCCGGGCCCGGCGGGCGGTCACCTCGCCGGACGTACCCCGGCACACCGCCGACCCGGCCGAGCAGCGTCGGGTGCTCGAGGCGTTCGTCGCCGCCACCGAGTCCGGCGAGTTGGATCAGCTGCTTCAGGTGCTCGCGCCGGACGTGGTCTTCGTCGGCGACTCGGGCGGGCACTTCCCGGCCGCCCGCTGGCCGGTGTTCGGCGCGGACCCCGTGGCTCGCCTCACGCTCGGCCTGTTCGGCCGGACCGGCCGGTACACCGGCCGGGTGCTGGCTCGGCCCGTGCTCGTCGACGGCATTCTCGGCCTCCAGCTGGAGACCACGCACAGCGATGGTCGACCGATCCGCCTGGTCACCGCGTTCGCTGTCGACCAGGGCCGGATCACCGCCATCTACAACCAGCTCAACCCGGAGAAACTGACCGACCTGCCACCACTGGGCGCCGACGACGGCTGGCCGCCACGCTGGTGAGCCGGCCAGACCGGCCGTGCGGCCTCAGACCACCAGGGCCAACCACTTGCGGTACGCGGTGGCGAACGGCTCGGTGCCGTCGCCGAGCGCCCTCAGCAGCCGCTGTGCCGCGGCCTCGGCCTCGGCCACCACATCCTCCGGGTAGCCGAACCGGGCCCGGTGCTCGGCGAACTCGTCCTCGTCGAGCAGCTCCACCAGGCCGGTGGCCCGACGCCTGACGACGTCCAGGTCCAGGTCGATCAGGTGGACCGTGTCGTCGGACTCCCAGCGGGCCGGGGTGGTGATGTCGCAGTAGACCTCGCTGGTGCGGGGTGGGGGGTTGAACATGCCCGTCCACCAGGCGCGGTGTGGCACCAACAGCACGAACGGGATCTTCTCCACCGAGGGCCGGCCGTGGTAGACCGACTCGGTGCCCTCCGGCACGCCGAGCCAGACGCCGAGATCGTCCTCGGTGAGCCGACGGGCCGGGTAGTCGCGGTGGGCGCTGCCGTCGTACTTGCGGTAGATCACTCGGACCATGTCGCTCGGCATGATTCGCACCCTAACCGATACAGCCCAACGCGTCGTAGCGTGGCCGTAACCGGACGGGGTCGGCTGCTACACCTCGCCCCGGTCGGCATCGCGCCACGCGGCGGATGGGCGCGGTCGGTGTCGGCGGCGCCGGGTACCGTCGCACGGTGACTCCGCCCCGCACCGCCACCGGTTCCGCCACCCCGTCGGCTCGTGCCAAGGGCCGGCGGCGGGGTGCCCGACCCAGTGGCACCGAGCTGCTGGCGGCGGCGGTCGGCGCGGTGCCCGGCGGCGCGGAGCGCCCCGGCCAACTGCAGATGACCACGGCGATCGAGGAGTGCGTGGCCGGCGGCGAGCATCTGCTCGTGCAGGCCGGCACCGGCACCGGCAAGTCGCTGGCGTACCTCGCGCCGGCGCTCACTGTGGACGGTCCGGTGGTGGTCTCCACTGCCACCCTGGCGTTGCAGTCGCAGCTTGTCGACCACGACCTGCCCCGGCTCGCCGACGCGGTCGAGCCGGTGCTCGGCCGTCGGCCCACCTTCGCCGTGCTCAAGGGCCGCCATCACTACCTCTGCCTCGCCCGACTGGACAACTCCACCGAGGAGGAGCCGGAGGACACCCTCTTCGACGCCCCCGCGGCGCGCCCCGGCGGCGCGGTGAAGTGGCTCGGTGAGGCGGGCCGGCTGGGCAAGCAGATCGAGCGGCTACGCGACTGGGCCGAGAAGACCGCCACCGGCGACCGGGACGAGCTGGACCCGGGCGTCGAAGACCAGGCCTGGCGGCTGGTGTCGATGCCGGCCCGCGAGTGCGTCGGCGCGGCCCGTTGCCCGTTCGGGCAGGAGTGCTTCGCCGAGGCGTCGCGGGCCCGCGCCCGGGAGGCCGACATCGTGGTGACCAACCACAGCCTGCTCGCTGTCGACATGCTCGCCGACCGGCACATCGTGCCGCCGCACAAGCTGCTCATCGTCGACGAGGCGCACGAACTGGCCGACCGGGTCTCCTCCGCCGCCCAGGCGGAGCTGGTGCCCGAGCTGATCGACCGGACCACCCGGCGGGCCCGTACGCTGCTGCGCCCGGAGACCGCCGAGGCGCTCACCGCCGCCGGGGACGCCCTGGCGGTCGGGCTGGCCGAGGCACCGGCCGGGCGGATCACTGCGGGGCTGCCGACGCCACTGCGGGAGGCGTGCACGCTGCTCGACGCGGCGACCCGCTCCGCCCTGGACGCGATCGGCGACATCAAGGCCGACGACCCCGACCCGGTCCGTAAGCAGCAGGCCAAGGCCGCCCTGGACGAGCTCTCCACCACCGCGCAGCGGCTACTGGAGGAGGGCGACCACGACGTGGCCTGGGTGGAGAAGAACGACAGCGGCAACCGCCGGGCGCTGGTGGTCGCGCCGCTGTCGGTGGCCGGCACCCTCGCCACCCACCTGTACGACGAACGCACCGTCGTGGCCACCTCGGCGACCCTGGCGCTGGGCGGCCGGTTCGACACGGTAGCCCGTGCCCTCGGACTGGACGCGCCACCGCCCGCCCCGCCGACCCCAGCCGCGGCCGCACAGGCCGCCCGCACCGGCCCCGGCCGGCCGGCTGCCGAAGCGCCCGGCCGTCGCCTCGCCGGCGAGGTCACCCCGAACGCCGTCGTCCCGGCCACCGAGGGCCCCGGGTGGCGGTCACTCGACGTCGGTTCGCCGTTCGACTACGCCCGGCAGGGCATCCTGTACGTCGCCGCGCACCTCCCCCGCCCCAGCGTCTCCGGGTTGCCCGATGCTGCCGGGGAGGAACTGCTCGGGCTGGTCGAGGCGCTCGGTGGTCGTACTCTCGGGCTCTTCTCCTCCCGGCGGGCCGCGCAGCAGGCGGCGGAGCTGTTGCGTGCGCGGACCGACCTGCCGGTCCTGCTTCAGGGCGAGGAGGCGCTGCCGCTGTTGGTGCGTCGCTTCCGCGAGGAGCGCGCCAGCTGCCTGTTCGGGGTGATGTCGCTCTGGCAGGGGGTGGACGTGCCCGGCGACGCCTGTCAGCTCGTCGTCATCGACCGGCTGCCCTTCCCCCGCCCGGACGAACCGCTGGCGGCGGCCCGCGCGGCGGCGGTGGACGCGGGCGGCGGCTCCGGCTTCGCAGCGGTCAGCGTGCCGATCGCGGCGGTGAGGCTGGCCCAGGGCGTGGGCCGGCTGATCCGGGCGACCGGCGACAAGGGCGTGGTCGCGGTGCTCGACTCCCGACTGGAGACGGCGCGGGGCTACGGGCCGTTCCTGCGCCGCTCGCTGCCCCCGTTCTGGTACACGACCCGCCCCGAGGTGGCCCGAGGCGCACTGGAACGCCTCGCCAAGTCCTGACCCTCGCCGCGCCGCACCTGGGCCGCTCTGACCGGCCCACGATCGCGCTACAACAAGGAAAGAGTGGTCTCCCGCTGGCGGGAGGCCACTCTTTCCGTGATCCTGCGTGATCGCGGCCCTAGGGGGCCTGGGAGGCGACGACCACGGCGTCGGGCGGGGTGTCCGGCACCCTGCGGGCGGCAAGCCGGCGGACCGCGGTGTTCAGCACCGCGATGAGCGGCACGGAGACCAGCGCGCCGGTGATGCCCGCGAGTACGACGCCGGCAGCGATACCGATGATCACCGCGAGCGGGTGCAGGGCGACCGCCCGGCCCATGATCAGCGGTTGCAGGATGTGACCCTCCACCTGCTGCACGACGATCACCGCAGCGAGGATGATCAACGCGGTGACCGGGCCGCTGTCGACGAGGGCCACCAACACCGCCACGCCGCCGGAGAGCGCCGCACCGACGATCGGGATGAACGCGCCGAGGAAGACCAGCGCGGCCAGCGGGAAGGCGAACGGGATGTCGAAGGCGACCAGGAAGATGCCGATGCCGACCGCGTCGATGAAGGCGACAAGCACTGTCGCGCGGACGTAGGCGACAAGCGTCTGCCAGGAGGCGCGGCCGGCGTCGTCGACCTTCCACCGAGCGGCCACCGGCAGCAGCCGGACCAGGAACCGCCAGATCCGGTTGCCGTCGCGCAGGAAGAAGAACGTCGCGAAGAGCACCAGCAGCGTGCCGGTCAGCACCTCGGCCAGCGTCGCGGCGGTGCTCAGCGCGCCGCTGGTGAACCTTGAGGTGTTGTTGTTGATCCAGGCCTGCGCCTCGTCGATGTAGCGGTCGAGCTGGGTGTCGGAGAGGTGCAGCGGGCCCGTCTTCAGCCAGTTCTGGATCTGCCGGACGCCCTCCGAGGACTTCTCGCTCAGCTCCGGTACGCCACGGATGAACTCGTTGACCACCAGCGTCAGCGTGCCGATCACCGCGGCCAGGCCGCCGACCAGCACCACCGCCGTCGCCAGCGACCGGGGGAACCGGACCCGCAGCAACCAGCCCACCGCAGGGGCGAGCAGTGCGGAGAGCAGCAGCGCGATGGCCAGCGGAATGATCACGATCTTGACCGTGCCGACGATCCGCAGCAGCGCCCAGGCCACCACGCCGATCACGATCAGTCGCCAACACCACGCGGCGGCGATCCGCAACCCGTGCGGAACGTCGGCGTCGTCCCGACTGGAGGTGGAGCTGTGCAGGTCCACCGGAGGTTCCGCGCCGTAGACAGCGGCGCTCGGCGGCGCGGTCGGCCCCGGCACGGCCGGCGACGCCACCCGGGCCGCCTCCGACGCGTCGTTCAACGCGTCACTCGCGGCGCCCTCGTCGGCAGGCGCCGACTCCTGTCGTGACTGGTAGGCGCGGCGAAGCCGCCCGCGTACCCGCTCGAAGCGGCTCAAGCGCACCTCCTGGCAGAAAACCCGGCCCGCCGACGGCGACAGGTCGGACAGCATACGTCCGTTCCCGACACCGTAGGGCGGTTCCACCACACAATGCCCCGACCACCTCCGGCGTAACCACCGGCCGGCCACCGTCGGCCACACGGTAGCGTCTGCGACGTGACCGCCGACAACGATCTCGACGCCGGCCTGCCGATCCGCCTGCTGCACGACCGCGTGCTGGTGCGGATGGAGGGCAGCGAGGGCGAACGCCGCTCCACCGCTGGCATCGTCATTCCGGCGACCGCAGCGGTCGGCAAGCGCCTCGCCTGGGCCACCGCGGTCGGGGTGGGGCCGAACGTGCGCGCCATCGTCTCCGGCGACCGGGTGCTCTTCGACCCGGACGAGCGCTCCGAGGTCGAGCTGCACGGCCGCGGTTACGTGCTGCTGCGGGAGCGGGACGTGCACGCCGTAGCCGCCGAGCGGATCGAGAACGACTCGACCGGCCTCTACCTCTGACGCACCTCCCCCGGCCACCAGGCCCCGTCGCGCACCGTTTGCCCAGCCGCACGACGGGAAGCCATCCGGCGACCGTGGCCCTGGGGAGGGACGATGCCGGTATTCGTGAAGAAGCTCTTGACCTGGGGCAGTGTCGCGTTCCTGATCTACTTCATGGCCTTTCGGCCGGACGGCGCCGCGCAGATGTTCCGGGCGATCGGCGCCGCGCTGATCGCAATGTTCCAGGGCCTCGGCGACTTCCTAACCTCGCTGATGACCTGACGCCCAGCGAGGCCACGCGCCACGCCACGCCACGCCACGCCACGTCGGCCGCGATCTTGCACTTACTGTCGCGGCGTAGAGGGCATTCCACGCTTTTCGACGACCGAAACTGCAAGATCGGCGCGGGCGGGGGCGGCGCGGGCGCGGGGCGTGGGCCTGCCGCGCCTTGCTGCGCTGCTTTGGTTGGGCGGTAGCCGGCGGTGTCAGGGGTGCGTTGGCGGCCAGGGGGAGGCCGGGCGCAGGCTGGGCTGACCGGGCGGGGCGTAACCCATCGGAGCCGGGGCGGGAGCCAGCACCACCGGGATCGGCACCACCGGCTCGTCCGGCGCGTCCACCGCGCGCTCGGTGCCGTCCGGGAAGCGCAGGTGGTAGCGGCTGCCGTCCCAGACCCCCGCCGGGGCCTGCGGGTCCCGGCCCACGAAGAACGACCGGTATCCGGTGATCGCGTCCAGCAGTTCCCGCTCCTCGCGGGCGGTCCGCTCCTGGTCGGCGGGTTTGCGGTCCAGGCCGCGCAGCGCCCCGTCGCGCAGCAGGGCCAGCCGGGTGGCGGCGGACTGGTAGCCCCGCATCGCCCGCACCCCGGCGTCGCCGGCCACCCGTCGCGCCCAACTGCGGGCTGCGTGCCGCCGGCCGAGACTGCTCAGGGCGGCCACCTCGGGCGGGCTGAGCCAGCCGGCGCGTACGTAGTCGGGCAGGACCCGCTCGGTGAGCCGCCCCTCCCAGGCGCGCAGCCACAGCGCCAGCCCCACGGTGCCGAAGAAGACCGGCACCATGAGGCCCAGGAAGCCGTACAGCATGATCATGGCCTCGCCGGTGGCCTGGGTCAGCGTGGGCAGCAGGTTCCACGTGCCGTGCAGCATCATCGCCAGCAGCAGACCGGCGATCGGGGCGAGCACCCGGATGCGCCGGTCCGCCGTCCGAGAGGCGATGCCCAACCCCACACCGGTCATCGAGGTGAAAAGGGGATGGGCGAACCCGAACAGCAGGATCCGCAGGATGAAGATCGCGATGACCTGCTGGATGCCGGTGGCCGGGCCGTACCGGTCGGCGCCGGACGCGTAGCCCAACCCGCCCAGGTAGAGGATGTTCTCCACCATCGCGAAGCCGACCGCGGAGAGCCCGCAGTAGACCAGGCCGTCGGTGATCCCCGACCACTCACGGCGGCGGAACACCAGCAGCAGGATCGGGCCCAGCGCCTTGGTCAGCTCTTCGATGAACGGCGCCACCAGTACCCCGGTGAGCGCCGACGGCAGGCCCCAGTCGGCGAAGCGGTTGGCCGCGAAATCGTTCACGGTGAGCGATGCGGCGGTGGAGACGAACGCTCCCCAGGCGAAGCAGAAGATCAGATACTTCAGCGGCTCCGGTTCGTACCGGTCCAGCCAGAGGAAGCAGCCGACCAGCACCGGTACCGGCAGAATGGCGGCGACCACCCCGATCAGCAGGGCCTGCGCACCGAGCGACTGGCCGAGCGTGAAGACCATGAAGACCGCGCACGCCGCGATCAACAGCACCACCCCGGCCAGCACCAGGAACCGCCGCCAGCCCAGTCGGCGCAGCGGCATTCGCGGCGTCTCACCCATGGGCGGGCCGGCGGGCGCGGGCGGGGCGGCGGGCGCAGGCGGCAGCGGTGAACCGGGCGGGGTGTCGGCCATGCGGTCAGCGTAGCCATCCGCCGCCGGCTGGTTCGGTCGCATCGGTAGCCGCTATGCTGCCGGCAGGTCACGAGCGCCAGCGTCAAGCCCCGGCTTGCTGGCCGGCAACCCTCGTCGAGTTCGCGGTGGGGTGCCCCGGGTGATGACCGGGCCCAGCCCGATCGGTGTGCTGGGCAAGCGCGGACCCCGTCCCGATGTCGCACCCGGGGTCCCTGACCCCGGAGGTTCCGGCGTGTCCGTCACTCTCGCACCCTCGCTGCCCAGCCTGCCCACCGTGCCGTCCGCGTCGCTCGACGTCCTCGGCGTGCCCGGCGAGATCAACCTGGACTACGCGGCGAGTGCGCCGTGCGCGCGGGCCGCCGCCGACGCGGTGGCCGAGCTGCTGCCCTGGTACGCCAGCGTGCATCGCGGAGCGGGAGCGCTGTCGCGGCGCTGCACCCTCGCGTACGAGCAGGCCCGGCAGACGATCGGGGACTTCTTCGGCGCTCGCGCCGACGATCATGTGATCTTCACCCGCAATACCACCGACGCGCTCAACCTGCTGGCACGGGCCCTGCCGGCCGGCACCACAGTGGTCACGAACGCCTCCGAACACCACGCCAACCTGCTGCCCTGGCCGCGCGGGTCGGTGCGGCTGCCGGTGCCCAGCGACCCCGACGGGGCGGTACGCGATCTCGCCGCCGCCCTCACCGAGCTGCGCCGGGGCAGCAGCCCGGCGTTGCCGGTGCTGGTAGCGGTGACCGGTGCGAGCAACGTGACGGGTGAGCGGTGGCCGGTCGCCGAACTGGCGCGGGTGGCGCACCGGCACGGTGCCCGGATCGTGCTCGACGCCGCGCAGCTCGCCCCGCACGCTCCGGTCGACCTGCTCGCGCTGGACGTCGACTACCTGGCCGTGTCCGGTCACAAGCTGTACGCGCCGTTCGGCGCGGGCGTGCTGATCGGTCGCGCCGACTGGCTGGACGCCGCCCCGCCCTACCTGGCCGGCGGTGGCGCCACCAGCCACGTCGGGCCGGCCACCCACGACGTGACCTGGGCGACCGGCCCGGCACGACACGAGGGCGGCACCCCGAATCTGCTCGGAGCGGTCGCGCTGGCGGCGGTGTGCAGGGCGCTCGACGAGGCGGACCAGGGCGCGCTGGCCGCCCACGAGCAGGCCCTGCTGGCCCGGCTACGGAGCGGCCTCGCCGCCCTGCCGCACGTCGTCGAGCTGCGCACCTTCGGCCCGGACGCGCCCCGGGTCGGCATCGTCTCGTTCGTGGTCGCCGGCTGGGACTCCACCGAGGTGGCCACCCGGCTGGCCGCCGAGCACCACATCGGCGTACGGGACGGGTTGTTCTGTGCCCACCCCCTGGCCCGGCGTCTGCTCGGCGAGGCGGCGGGGCGTACCGGCCGGCGGGACCTGCCGCCCACCGCGCTGCGTGCCAGCATCGGGCTGGGCAGCACGGCCGCCGAGGTGGACCGGCTGCTCGCGGCCCTGGCCGAGCTGGCCTGAGGCCCGCCCGGCGGTCGTTTCCGCTCAGCCGACCGGCGGGGCGGTGGGTGGCTTCGGCGTCTCGCCGGGCTCGGCTGGCTCACCGACCGGGCGCTCCTGCTCCCCGAAGGCGGTGCGGATCCACCGGTTCGCCTCCTCCTGCTCGATGCCGGAGGCGACCAGCAGGTCGCTCGCTGTCGTCCGGATCTGGGCGATCACCACGCTGCCGGAGAACCCCACCCCGGCGCCGTACGCCCGGCCGGACTCGCTGACCGCCCGCAGCGACCGCTCCCGGGCCTCCTCCGGCTCCTCACCGGCGGCGAACTCGTGCTTGAGCAGCCGGACCGACTCGGCGAGGTGACCGATCGCGTCCGGCATCGGATCGGGTACCGGTTCGTCGTCCTCGACCAGCGTGACGGATCGGCGGATCAGGGTGCCGCTGTTGCGCATCGCCCGGTCGATCGGGTCGGCCGCCTCGGCGTAGTGGGTCAGTTCGTCGCGGCGGTGCCAGCGGGCCGGGGAGAGGGTGGCGGTCTCCTTCGCCCCCTCGATCGCCTCGCCCAGCGTGGCCAGCTCCTCCTTGTTGTTGCGCAGCCTCTCCAGTGCTGCCTGGATGGTGGCGCGGTCCCGGTTGCGCAGCCCGTCGGCGGTGGCGTCGAGCTGGGCGGCGAGCAGGTCCAGGGCGGGACGGGCCGCCCGGTTGATCACCCGGAGTGGGTTCAGTGGCAGCAGCAACGCCGTGACCAGCAGCGCGATCCCACCGCCGAGGAACGCGTCGACGAAGCGGGGGATCTCCAGGTTCTGGGTCGACGGGCTCAGCGTCACGATCAGCACCGCCGTGGCCGCCGCCTGGATGACGATGGCCACGCTCGCTCCGGCGAAGATGGTGAGCAGGATCGCCACGGTGACCACCAGGCCGAGCTGCCACGCCCCGGTGCCGAGCAGGTAGATCAGGAGGTCGCCGACGAAAACCCCAACCCCCACCCCGACGATCAGCTCCACCGTCCGGCGGAACCGCTGACCGACCGACGCGGCCAGGGTGCCGACCGCGGAGATCGGGGCGAAGACCGGTTGCGGGTTGCCGAGCACCTTGTGCGAGATCAGGTACGCGAGCCCGGCGGCGAGCCCGGCCTGCACCGCGAGTCCGCCGGCCATCCGTACCCGGTGCAGCCGATCGTGCAGGGTAGCCCGGCTGCGGTGGCGCAGTTGCTCGGTGGCCTCGGCGATCCGTGCGCCGTCGATGTCCACCAAACCGTCGCGCAGCGCGGTACGTCGCACCATCGGCTGTCGCTTGTCCCGGGCCACGGCCATGGGCGCGACTACCCGTGGTGGCCCCGCTGAACCCTCCCTACCCGCGCGTCGCGGGCGGATGCGGCAGACTCGGGCGGTGGTTGATCTGTTGGACCGGTGGCGCGCGGCGGCCCGGGGTGCCGGCGCGAGGCACGAGCCGGAGACCACCAGGGCCGGCGAGCAGTTGATCGCCCGCTGGCGGGAGCCGCACCGGCACTACCACACGGTGGCCCACCTGACGGCGGTGCTCGATGTGGTGGACCAGCACGCCGACCTGGCCGCCCAGGCCGATGCGGTCCGGCTGGCGGCCTGGTTCCACGACGCGGTGTACGACCCCCGGGCCGACGGCGACGCCAACGAACGGGACAGCGCCGCGCTGGCCGAGAGCGTGCTCACCGGGCTCGGGGTGCCGGCGCCCACGGTGGCCGAGGTGCGCCGGCTGGTGCTGCTCACCGCCGGGCACACGGTAGCGCCGGGCGACCGGGACGGGGCATTGCTGTGCGATGCGGACCTGGCCGTGCTGGCCGCGCCGCCGGCCAGCTACGAGCGTTACGCGGCGGCGATCCGCCGGGAGTACGCCCACGTGCCGGAGCCGGCCTTCCGGGCTGGGCGGGCCGCCGTGCTGACCGGCCTGCTGTCGCTGCCCGCGCTGTTCCGGTCGCCACCGCTGGCGAGCCGGTGGGAAGAGCCGGCCCGGGACAATGTGCGCCGCGAGCTGGCCACCCTCACCGGGGCACCGGAGAACGCGGGTTGACCAGGTGCTTCGGCCGACGCAGGTCGGCGGCGCGGAGCAACCGGACCAGCTCCCGGCTCGGCACCACCTGGGCACCGAGCCACACCGCCGCCGCGAACCGGTCCGCGGGGATGTCGTAGTGGTCCCGGTCGAAGCCGCGTCGGGGCGCGCCGAGCGCCTCGGCGAAGGCGTGCAGCTCGGCGTACGAGACGTCGCTGATCAGGTGCGACCAGAGCCGACCGCGCCACGGCCAGGCCGGCCGGTCCAGGTAGAGCATGGTGCCACGTTAACCCGACCAGTCGATCATGTTGATGATCGCCTGGGACCGCCCTAACCTCGGCTGCATGGCCCCCACCGCGCTCCTCGACGACCTGCGCGCCGCGCTCGGTGACGACGCCGTGCTCACGGACCCGGACCTGCTGCGCCTGCATCAGCGGGATGAGGCCGACCTGTGCGCCGCCGGCGTCCCGCTGGTGGTGACCCGCCCGCGCGACACCGAGCAGGTGGTCGCCGTGATCCAGGCGGCGGCGCGGCACGGCGTACCTGTGGTGCCGCAGGGCGCACGGACCGGGCTGGCCGGCGCGGCGAACGCGGTGGACGGCGCGGTGGTGCTCAGCACCGTCGCGATGACCGAGATCCGGGAGATCGACCCGGTGAGCCGGATCGCTGTGGTCCAACCGGGGGTGGTCAACGCGGCCCTGGCCGGGGCGGTGGCGAAACAGGGCCTCTGGTACCCGCCGGACCCCGGCTCCTGGGAGTCGTCCACGATCGGTGGCAACGTGGCCACCAACGCCGGCGGCATGTGCTGTGTGAAGTACGGAGTGACCACCGAGTACGTGCTCGGCCTGGAGGTGGTGCTCGCCTCCGGTGAGGTGCTGCGCACCGGCCGGCGTACGGCCAAGGGGGTGGCCGGCTACGACCTGACCCGACTGTTCGTCGGTTCGGAGGGCACCCTCGGCGTGATCACCGAGGTGACAGTGGCGCTGCGCCCCGCCCCGGCCGACTCACTGACCCTGGTGGCGGTCTTCGGATCCACCGCCACGGCCGGCGCGGCGGTGGCCGAGATCGCGGCTCGCGGGCTCACCCCCAGCCTGTTGGAGTTGCTGGACCAGACCCACCTGCGGGCGATCGAGGCGTACCAACCGATGGGGTTGCGGACCGACGCGCAGGCCCTGTTGCTGGCCGCCGCCGACACCGGCTCCCGGGCGGCGGACGACCTGGCCGTGCTGGCGGAGGTGTGCGAGGCCGTTGGCGCCGACGAGGTCTACGCGGCCACCGACGCGGTGGAGGCGGCGGCGCTGCTCCAGGCTCGCCGGCTGGCCCACCCGGCCATGGAGAAGTTCGCGGCGGACGCCTACCCGGGCGGCATCGGCGGTCTGGTGATCGACGATGTG
Organism: Micromonospora sp. NPDC049089; assembly: GCF_040648775.1. Classification (NCBI taxonomy): domain Bacteria; kingdom Bacillati; phylum Actinomycetota; class Actinomycetes; order Micromonosporales; family Micromonosporaceae; genus Micromonospora; species Micromonospora sp. NPDC049089. The sequence continues at coordinate 98,163 of NZ_JBEZEH010000002.1, read as the reverse complement.
GCGGTGCCGCGCGGCGCGCTCGCCGCGCTCCTGGACGGGGTCGCCCGGATCGCGGCCGAGTGTGAGGTGCCGATCGGCGTGGTGGGGCACGCCGGGGACGGCAACATGCACCCGAACATCGTTGTCGACCGGGCCGACCCGGCGAGCGTGGAGCGGGGTCGGCGGGCCTTCGACGAGATCATGCGGCTCGGCCTGGACCTGGGCGGCACGTGTACCGGTGAGCACGGGGTGGGGCTGCTCAAGCGGGACTGGCTGGCCCGGGAGATCGGGCCGGTCGGTGTCCGGGTGCATCAGGCGATCAAGTCGGCGCTCGACCCGGCCGGTTTGCTCAACCCGGGCAAGGTGCTCTGAGCGGCTGCGGTCAGCCCTTGACCTCGGCCGGGGTCGCCTGGGTGAGCAGCAGCAGGATCTCCCCGGCGACCGGCGTGAGCTCCTCGCCCGGGCAGTCCTGCGAGGTGATCAGCCCGGCCGAGGTGATGAGGCTGGACGTCAGCGCGTCGATGCAGGTTGTCCGGTACCGCCGGGCCTGATCGGTCTCGTCGGCCAGCTTCGGGTTGGCGAGCAGCACCTGGAGCCGTTCGGTCAGCTCCGGCGCGAGGGTGCCCCGGGAGGTCACGCCGTCGCCGGCGCAGTCGACGCACTGCCACCCGCCGTTCCGTTCGACGCTCAGGGTGCGCATCGGCCCGTCCTCGCCGAGCCGCTGGAGCAGGCTGACCTGACCGGCGGCGACGGTGGTGGGGATCTCCAGCTGCGAGCCGCCACCCGCCGTGCCGGGGGTCGGCTGCGCCACCGGGGTGCTCGGCTTGTCTCCGTCGAACAGGGAGCACCCGGTCAGGGCACCGGCGAGCGCGACGGCGAGCAACGGTAGGAGCAGACGAGGGCGCGCGCGGGCTAGCACGCGCGGAAACCTACCCCACCGTAGGTAGCGTCCGAAACCACCATCCGGGCCGGTATCGATGGTTACCCATCGGTAACGTCGCAATTCGTCATCGAGCGGACGAGCGCAGCTCCGCCTGGTTGTCGTCGCCCCGGTCGGCCGCGTAACCCCTGACGTCCGGAGCGCCGAGGCGGGCCGCGTCCGCCGCCGCGTCGTCCGGCATCAACTGGGACTGCCGCTCCGCCTCCACCCGAACCCGGTAGTGCTCGACCTCCCGCGCCCGGGTGGCCGCGTCCCAACCGAGCACCGCCCCCATCAACTCAGCGGTGTGCTCCGCCGACTCCAGCCCTCGGTGGCTGGTCTCGAACGAGATGCGGGTCCGCCGGGTCAGCACGTCCTCCAGGTGCAGCGCGCCCTCGGCCCGCGCCGCGTACGCGACCTCGGCCGCCAGATACTCCGGAGCACCAGCCAGCGGGGACGCCAGCAGAGGATCGGCGTCGACCAGCGCCAGCAGGTCCAGGGTGAGGGTGCCGTACCGCTCCAGCAGGTGCTCCACCACGCCCACCGGCACGCCGTGCCGGCGGGCCAGGTCGGCCCGGTCCCGCCACATGGCCGGGTAGCCGTCGGCGCCGAGCAGCGGCAGGTCGGCGGTGCGCGACGAGCGAGCGCCACCGAGTCGACGAGCGGCCCGGTCGACCACGTCGGACGCCATCACCCGGTACGTCGTGTACTTGCCGCCGGCGACCAGCAGCAGCCCGAGCATCGGCTCGAAGACCGCGTGCTCCCGGGAGAGCTTCGAGGTCGAGTCGGCCTCGCCGGCCAGCAGCGGGCGCAGCCCGGCGTACACCCCCTCGATGTCGGCGGTGGTCAGTGGCCGTTCCAGCACGGTGTTGACCTGCTGGAGGAGATACTCGATGTCGCGGGCCGAGGCGGCCGGGTGGGAACGGTCCAGCCGCCAGTCGGTGTCAGTGGTGCCGATGATCCAGTGCCCGCCCCACGGGATGACGAAGAGCACCGAACTCGCCGTACGCAGGATGAGCCCCGTCTCGCCGGTGATCGCCGAGCGGGGCACCACCAGGTGCACCCCCTTGGAGGCGCGCACCCGGATGCCGGGTCGCAGGCCGACGTCGTTCAGCATCCGGGACATGTCGTCGCTCCACACGCCGGTGGCGGCGATGACGGTGCGGGCCTGCACCTCGAACTCCGCGTCCGGCGAGCCCGGTGGCGCCTCCAGGTCCCGGACGCGGACGCCGGTCACCTCGCGGGCCTGCCGGATCAGCCCGACGGCGCGGGCACTGCTCACCACTGTGGCGCCGAGGCTGGCCGCGGTGCGGGCCAGTGTGACAACCAGCCGGGCGTCGTCGACCTGCCCGTCGTAGTAGCGGATCGCCCCGGCCAGCGCGTCGGCCCGCAGACTCGGGAAGATCCGCCGGGCGCCTTCCCGAGTCAGGTGACGGTGCAGGGGCATCCCCCGACCACCGCCGAAAATCCCGGCGAAGGCGTCGTACGCGGCCACCCCGGCGCCGTAGTACGAGCGCCGGAAGACCCGGGCCGGCAGGTCCCGCAGGCCCCGGCCGGCCGGCAGCGGCACCATGATCGGCACCGGGCGTACCAGGTGCGGCGCGAGCCGCGTGGCCAGCAGGCCGCGCTCGGTGAGCGCCTCGTGGACCAGGTGGAACTCCAACTGCTCCAGATACCGCAGGCCACCGTGGATGAGTTTGCTGGACCGGCTGGAGGTCCCGGCGGCAAGGTCACGTGCCTCGACCAGCGCCACCTTCAGGCCACGGGACGCAGCGTCCAGGGCGGCACCGGCTCCGGTCACCCCGCCCCCGATGACCAGCACGTCGAAGCGCTCGGCACGCAGTCGACGCAGGTCGGACGCACGGCGGACCGGTGAGAGCTGACCGGCGACGGATCGGGAGACATTGGGGTCGCGCACCTGTCCACCGTAACCGTCGAGCCACCGTGTCGACATTCGCCGCCCGCCCCGCACCGCGCCTACCTGCTCCGGAGCGCACGACACGTCCCGCCACCCGATCCCGGCCGACCCATCGCAGATCTTGGACAGTTTCCGTCATCACGTGACGGAAACTTTCCAAGATCTGCACGCTTCCTCGACGCCTCGGAACCCGACGGTCGGGTCGAAACCCTTCCTCGTAGTCGTAAGGTTCTCGGATGCAAGGTCAACCTGCGTACCAGGGTCCCAGCAACCGCAGTTCCCCGTGGCCGGTGGTCGCGGCCGTGCTGGTCGGCTGCTGGACGGTTGCGGTCACCGTTGGCACCCAGACCGGGGGCTGGCTCACCGATCAGGTGCTGCTGGGCTTCGGACGGGACCGGCTCGGCTGGCTCTGGCCGGTGCTCGGCCTGGCCACCGTCGTGCTGGTCGGCACGCCCGCCCTCCTGCTGGCAGTCCTGCCCCGGTCGGGCGCGGTCCGGGCCACCGGGCGGGCCTGGTTGATCGGGGCGATCGCGCTCGGCGTGTTCACACTGCTGCGGGCCGTGCCACCGGTGCACCACGAGGCGTACCTCGCCGCGCTGGCCGCCGCCGCATTGCTCAGCGCGCTCGCCGTGCGCTGGTCGGCGCGCCGATGGGCGTACCCCGGGCTGGTTGGCTCGGTCGGCGGCCCGGCACCCACCGGAGGCGGCGACACCACGCGGCCCGAGGCCACCGCAGGCGGCGACACCACGCGGCCCGAGGCCACCGGAGGCGGCGACACCACGCGGCCCGAGGCCACCAGAGACGGCGACGCCACGCGGCCCGAGGCCACCGGAGGCGCGGAGTCGGTCGGACGGCGCGTGCGCCGTATCGGCCCGGTGCCGCTGCTCGCGGTGGCCGCCGGGTTGGCGCTGCTGCTGCCGTGGGCGTGGCTTGGTGCGCTCGGTGGCCTCCTGGAGACCGCTCTCGCGCTGGTGGCGGCCGCCGCGCTCGGGGTGCTCGCCGCGACACTGCTGGACGCCCCCTTCTGGGCCCGGTTCGCTGTTGGGCGACCACCCCGGCCGGCTCGGCTGGTGCTGGTCGGCGGTCTGGTCGCCGGGGTGGCGTTGCTGCTGCTCGCGGCCGGGACCGGGCAGTCCGGCGCGCAGTTACCCGCGCTGCTGACAGTGCCGCCGGTGGGTTTCGCGCTGGCCGCGCTCTGGGCCGCGACCTGGCGGCCCACCGCCGAGCCGGCCGAGGCCGAGCCTCGGGCCGCGACCCGGCAGCCCACCGCCGCCCCGGCCGAGGCCGCGCTCTGGGCCGCGACGCGGCGGCCCACCGCCGAGCCGGCCGAGGCCGTGCGCGCCGGCCGAGCGGCGACCGGCTGGCTCGTGGGCCTGGCCGCGCTCGGCCCGCTGGCCTTCACCGACCCGGAAGAGATCAGCCTGCTGCTGGTCGGCACCCGGGACATCCCGTTCTGGGTGGCGGCCGCCGCCGGCGTCGGGCTCGCCGTCGCGGTCCTGGTCGCCATCGGGTACGCGGTGCTGCTCGCCCGGCCGACGGCACGCACCCCGAGCAGGCGGATGGCAGCGGTGGCGGCCGTGGTGCTGCTGGTGGCGTTCGGGGCTGTCGACCTCGGCCCCGGCCAGCCGGGCCTGTACGGCGAGCGGCTGTTCGTGGTGCTGCGTACGCAGGCCGACCTGAGCGGTCTCCCGGCCGCCGCGCCGGGCCGGGCCGGACGGGACGCCCGCGCGGCGGAGGTCTACCGGCGGCTGGTGACGACCGCCGAGCAGAGCCAGGGCGACCTGCTCCGGGGGTTGAACCGGCTGCGGCTCGACCCGGTGTCGTACTACCTGGTCAACGCGGTCGAGGTGGACGGCGGCCCGGCGGTGCGGGCCTGGCTCGCCCGCCGACCGGAGGTGGCACGGGTGCTGGTCAGCCAGCGCCTGCGACCGTTGCCGGCCCCGGCCGGGCAGAGCCGGGGCACCCTGCCCAAGCCCACCGGCCCGGAGTGGAACATCCGTCAGATCGGCGCCGACCGGGTGTGGTCCCAACTCCGGGTCACCGGCGCGGGCATCGTGGTCGGCAGCTCCGACTCGGGGGTGGACGGCGGCCATCCGGCGCTACGTGCCGGGTTCCGTGGTGGGGACGACTCCTGGTTCGACCCGTGGGACGACACCCGGAGCCCGACCGACAAGGGCGGGCACGGCACCCACACGGTGGGCAGCGCGGTCGGGCGGGACGGCATCGGGGTGGCCCCGGACGCGCAGTGGGTGGGCTGCGTCAACCTGGACCGCAACCTCGGCAGCCCCGCGCACTACCTGGACTGTCTCCAGTTCATGTTGGCGCCCTTCCCGGCCGGCGGCGACCCGTTCACCGACGGCCGTCCGGAGCGCGCCCCGCAGGTGCTGACCAACTCGTGGGGCTGCCCGCCCATCGAGGGTTGCGACCAGCGCGTTCTGCGGCCGGCCACCGCCGCCCTCGACGCCGCCGGGATCTTCGTGGTCGCCGCAGCCGGGAACACCGGCCCGTGGTGCGCGTCGATCGACGATCCGCCCGCCCCCTACCCGGACGTGCTGACAGTGGGCGCGGTGGACGATCAGCGGCGCGTCGCCGAGTTCTCCTCGCGCGGACCGGTGCCGGGCGGCTCGGGTAAACCGGACGTGCTGGCACCGGGGGTGGGTGTGGTGTCGGCCATGCCGGGCGGCACCTACGCCAAGCTGGACGGCACGTCGATGGCGACCCCGCAGGTGGCCGGGGTGGTCGCCCTGATGTGGTCGGCGAACCCGGCGCTGGTCGGCGACGTGACCCGGACCCGGCAGATCCTGCGGGACACCGCCACTGAGGTGACGCCCACCTATCGCTCCGACAGTCCCTCCGACGCCTGCGGCGCTCCGGCGAACGTCACCGGCGCCGGCCAGGTCGACGCCTACGCCGCCGTTCGGGCCGCCCAGGGGTGATCGTCGCCCCACGGGCGGGGGTGCGGCTCGACATCCGGTGATCTAGGGTCGGCGACCATGGACGCCGAGATCACCGTCACCGAGCTGACCGCCGACCTGGTCACCAGCGTCGTGCAGCTCTGCCAGCAGGCGCTCGACCTGCCCGAGGACTCCGCCGAGGCGGCTTCCATAGTGGACGTGCTCTGGACCCGGGCCGCCGCCGCCGACCGGCCCGTGGTCGGGCTGGGCGCGTACCGAGGTGCGGACCTGGTGGGGGTGCTGATCTGCTCGGTGTCGTCGGTCGAGCCGGGGATCGGGCACGTCGACCTGGTCGCGGTCCTTGCGGATCAGCGGCGTCGGGGCGTCGGCCGGGCGCTGCTCCAGCGGGCCGAGCGGGTGCTCGCCGACCGTGGGGCGACCGAGGTGCTGCTGGCCGGGAACCCGCCGTACTACGCGTGGCCGGGGATCGACGTCCGCTACACGCCGGCGGTCTGCGCCGCCCTCGCGCTCGGCTACCAGCAGGACCGGACCGCCTGGAACATGACTGCGGACCTGTCGTACGACGGGTCGCCGGCACTGCGGTCCACCGAGGCGACGGAGCGGCGGCTGGCCGACCAGGGCGTCACGGTACGCCGGGCGGAGCCGGCGGATCTTCCGGCGCTGACCGCGTTCGCCCGGTCCACCTTCGGCGGAACGTGGGACGGCGAGTTGGCCGGGTCGGTGGGGCGCGCGGACGCCGGTTGCCACCTGGCGGAGCGGGACGGCGAGGTGCTCGGCTTCGCCGCGTACGGGTCGTCCCGGCCGAGTTGGTTCGGGCCGATGGGCACCGCACCGGCAGCGGAGGGGTCGGGCATCGGTGGGGTGCTGTTGCGGCGCTGCCTGCGCGACCAGCGGTCGGCGGGGCTGGACCGGGCACAGATCGGCTGGGTAGGACCGGTGCCGTTCTACTCGGGCAGCGCGGGTGCGCGGATCGAGCGGGTCTTCTTCCTGTACCGGCGGACCCTGTCCGGGGGATAACCGGGGCAAACAGGACATGGATTCATTCGCCCGCATCGGCCAACGACGCCCCCTACCGTTTCGGTAGAGGAGGCAGCCATGACCACGGATGACAACCAGACCGAGGACGGCCCGCCGATCACCTGGAAGCCGGTGGGTGAACTCCCGGGCCAACTGCCGTTCGACAGGCTCGACTACGGCGACGCCGAGCAACTGGCCGAGATGACCACCGACGGCGAGCCGTCGGCGGCCGAGGAGTCGCAGGAGATGGTGGACGCGCCGATCCAGCTGCTCCCGCCGTACAACCGGGCGCAGAAGCGGCGCAACCAGCGCCCACTGCCGACCTGACGACGAACGGGGCGGACCGCGTCAGCGGCCCGCCCCGTTCGGTGTCGGAACTGGACTCAGAAGTCCATGTCCCCGCCACCCGGGCCAGCCGGGGCAGCCGGGGTCTTCTCCGGCTTGTCCGCGACAACAGCCTCGGTGGTGAGGAAGAGCGCCGCGATGGAAGCGGCGTTCTGCAGCGCCGAACGCGTCACCTTGGCCGGGTCGATGATGCCCGCGGCCAGCAGGTCGACGTACTCGCCGTTGGCGGCGTTCAGACCGTGACCCGCTTCGAGGTTACGGACCTTCTCCACCACGACGCCGCCCTCAAGGCCGGCGTTGACGGCGATCTGCCGCAGCGGGGCGTCCAGCGCGACCTTGACGATGTTCGCACCGGTCGCCTCGTCGCCGACCAGGTCGAGCTTGTCGAAGGCGGTCTTGCCGGCCTGCACCAGCGCGACGCCACCACCCGGGACGATGCCCTCTTCGACGGCCGCCTTCGCGTTGCGAACGGCGTCCTCGATGCGGTGCTTGCGCTCCTTGAGCTCGACCTCGGTGGCCGCGCCGACCTTGATGACCGCGACGCCGCCGGCCAGCTTGGCCAGCCGCTCCTGCAGCTTCTCGCGGTCGTAGTCGGAGTCGCTCTTGTCGATCTCGGCCCGGATCTGGTTCACCCGGCCCTGGATCTGCTCGGCGTCACCGGCACCGTCGACGATGGTGGTCTCGTCCTTGGTCACCACGACCTTGCGGGCGCGGCCCAGCATGTCGACGCTGGCGGCGTCGAGCTTGAGGCCGACCTCCTCGCTGATGACCTGGCCACCGGCGAGGATGGCGATGTCGGTCAGCATGGCCTTGCGGCGGTCACCGAAGCCCGGCGCCTTGACGGCGACCGACTTGAAGGTGCCACGGACCTTGTTGACCACCAGGGTGGCGAGGGCCTCGCCCTCCAGGTCCTCGGCGATGATCAGCAGCGGCTTGCCCGACTGCATGACCTTCTCCAGGATCGGAAGCAGGTCCTTCACCGACGAGATCTTGCTGTTGGCGATCAGGATGTACGGATCGTCGAAGACGGCCTCCATACGCTCCGGGTCGGTCATGAAGTAGGCCGAGATGTAGCCCTTGTCGAAGCGCATACCCTCGGTGAGCTCCAGCTCCAGCCCGAAGGTGTTGCTCTCCTCGACGGTGATGACGCCTTCCTTGCCGACCTTGTCCATCGCCTCGGCGATGATCTCGCCGACGGTGCTGTCGCCAGCGGAGATGGAGGCGGTGGAGGCGATCTGCTCCTTGGTCTCGACGTCCTTGGCGAGCTTGGACAGCTCCTCCGAGACGCTCGCGACAGCAGCCTCGATGCCCCGCTTCAGGGCCATCGGGTTGGCGCCGGCGGCCACGTTGCGCAGGCCCTCGCGAACCAGGGCCTGGGCCAGGACGGTCGCCGTCGTCGTGCCGTCGCCGGCAACGTCGTCGGTCTTCTTGGCGACCTCCTTGACCAGCTCAGCGCCGATCTTCTCGTACGGGTCCTCGAGCTCGATCTCCTTGGCGATGCTCACACCATCGTTGGTGATGGTGGGGGCACCCCACTTCTTCTCGAGCACGACGTTGCGGCCCTTGGGGCCGAGGGTCACCTTTACGGCGTCGGCGAGCTGGTTCATGCCCCGCTCGAGGCCGCGGCGAGCCTCTTCGTCGAAAGCGATCATCTTGGCCATACGGCGTTGTCCTCCTGGACACTCACGGGCCACCCGAGATGTGTGCCCCGGATGGGCCGCCTGGTGTGCGCACCTAGGGACGTCGCCACCTGGCGACGACGACGTCCTTCGGCCGGGCCGGATAGCCCGCGACGACCGGCCATGTGCTGCCCCGGTGTCTCCACACCGGCACAACCTGGCCCCACCGTCCCGACCGTTGGCACTCACGGTATGCGAGTGCCAATGACTTGTTTAGCACTCTCCCCTGCCGAGTGCAAGCACGATGCCGCCGCTCAGCCGAGTTCCGCAGCCAGTCCGGCGCTGTTCACCGGCGCCTCATGGGCACGCTGCTCGACGTACGTGACCAGCAGACCGACCATCTGCGCGAGATGGGCCGGCAGGGCCAGCACGGCGGTGATCCCGATCACCACCACCGCCCCGGCCGCGGTACCCGCCGAGGAGAACGGGTCCGTTCCGAGCGCGCCGGTGCCGATCCCTTCCAGGGCACCGGGGATCAGCGTGCCGACGATCACGGCAACGGCCACCAGGGCCACCCGTCCGAGCAGCAGGCCGAGTCGGTCGTGGAACATCCGGAACGATCGACCGATCGGGTTGTGCCGTTCGAAGAGATAGACCGGGCCGGCCATGCTCAGCGCGAAGGCCAGGTAGATGCCCGGCAGCACGCAGAAGCAGACACCGACGCCGATGAGCAGACTGACCAGCAGGGTCCACGCCCACAGCCCGAGTGCCCGGCGCAGGCCGTAGCGCAACGCGGACTCCAGGCTGGCCGGCTGACCGGCCGCCTGCTGGGTGATCACCCAGGTGCCGGCAGCCCACCCGACGGCCTGCACCAACCCGACGACCAGGCTGCCGCCGAGCAACAGGACCAGGAGGCTCAGCAGTTCGGCGACGAAATTGTCCGGCAGCGCGGGGGTCGACGTCGATCCGGCCTGGGCGGACCACTTCGCCGACGGGTCCAGCCCGAGGGAGACCACCGAGAGCACCGCCGCGGGCAGCACCTGGGTGAGCAGCATGATCGGCACCAACTGCCGCCAGCCCCGGCGCAGCGCTCCCCCGCACCGGTTGAACCAGCCGCCGATACCCGCGCCGGGTGGCGTGACCAGGGCGTCGTTCGGGTCAACCCCGTAACCGGGCGGATACCAGCCGACCGGCGGCCCCGGGTACCACGGCTGCCCGCCGTAGGGACCCGACCCGGGCGGGTAGCCCCCGGTGGGCGGGAACGCCCAGCCCTGCGATGGCGGGGCCGCACCCCAGGCACCCTGCGCGGGATCCCACCCGGGCGGCGGACCGGCGGGGCCGGAGGACGGGCCAACCGGGGGCGTGCCCGGCCCCCAGCCGGGCGGCGGACCGGCGTGGCCGGAGCTGCCGGCGGGCGAGGACGGGTCCGGCTCCCCCGACCCGGAGGACGGAGTGTGCGGGGGTGGCTGGTCGGTCATGAACGCTCCTCAGCATCGGCTGGAACGGTTCACGATCTTCCCGGGTGCACGCCAGTGCCGCAGCCCCGACTCACGGGGCCGATCGGCCAGGAAGCTCAGTCGATGACGCGTACGTGCTCTGCCTGTGGGCCCTTCTGGCCCTGGGTGATCTCGAACTCGACCCGCTGACCGTCGTCCAGCGCCTTGTAACCGTCCATCTCGATCGCGGAGAAGTGGACAAAAACGTCCTGCCCGCCGTCGACGGCGATGAAGCCGTAGCCCTTTTCGGCGTTGAACCACTTCACGGAGCCCTGTGCCACTGTGCACTTCCCTCACTCTGCCCGGCGTTGCCTGACTCGGCGCACGGCACGGCCGGACGCCCCGGACCACCGACTCAGCGATCGATGACCGCCATTGAAGAAGGTGACCGAAATCGCACGCTACACGAGGACTGACGGCCGCGCACTGCCACAAAACAGACACACTCCGAGGCGCACCGGCCGCGCTGATCGGCCGGGTTCCCGAGCCACCAAATTCGCCCGCGTCATTGCGAAATGGAGGGACGGTCGCCGGGCGACCCCGAGATGACGGCGATCGGGCCCAGCTCGCGAAACGCCACCCCTGCCCTGTGGTAGGCATGCGGACATGACCACCGACATGGGCCCGCCGGCAGTGCGGCTCGCGGAGATCCGCCGGGTCCGGCCGGAGGACGCCGCCCGGATGCGGGCGCTGCGCCTGGAGATGCTGGCCGACGCGCCGTTGGCCTTCCTGGAGACCCTGGCGGACGCGGCGGCCCGACCGCACAACGAGTTCGCCGCCCGGGTCGCGTACACCTCGGCCGGTGCCGGTAACGCGCAGTTCGTCGCCGACCCGGGCGGCCGGCTGGTCGGGCACGCCGGTGGTACGACCCACCCGAACGAACCGGGACTGACCGTGATCTACGCCGTGTACGTCACGCCGACCTGGCGCGGCAGTGGCCTGCTCGGCGAGCTGATCGACGGGGTGGCCGCCTGGTCGCGGGCCTGTGGCCGGCCGGAACTGCTGCTGGAGGTGGTGGTCGGCAACGACCGCGCCTACCGCGCCTACCAGCGCCTGGGCTTCAAGGACACCGGGGTACGGGTCCCCCACCCGAACATCCCAGCCCTAACCGAGCTACAGATGCGCCGAACAGCCTAAAACCAAACTCATCCCAAGGCAGAACCACCCTGATGCCCCCCAAAAAACCGGAAGCGTAAGCGACAACCGTGTCCACGTCAGGGTTTCCGGGGCAGCCCGACCCGCGCAGGGATCAAGCCTGACCGCCCGAAGCGGGTCGGGCTGCCCCGGAAACCCCCACCGCAACTAAAGATCAAACATGACGCCGCGACTGCACGATCCGGAACCGGTTCGCCACATAAGCCCCGTCGGTCAGCGCCGAGTTGGCCGCCGCGTTGGCTCCACTGCCGTGGAAGTCGGAGAACGCCGCCGACTGGTTCACGAAGACACCGCCGGTGAGGTTGCAGGACAGGTGCACCCCGACCTCGACCGCCACCGCCTCGGTTGCGTCCAGCACTGCCTCGTCGGTCGAGTAGACACCGGCGGTGAGCGCGCCCTTCTCGCCGACCGTCCGGCGCAGCAGCTCCAGGCTGTGCGTGGTCGAGTCGGTAGCGATGGCGAACGAGATCGGCCCGAACCATTCCCGGCCGTACGTCTCCGAGTCGTCCGCGGTCAGCTTCACGATCGTCGGGGTACGCACCACCGCGTCGGCGTACGACGGGTGGGCCACGGCCCGCGACTCCAGCACCGGCTCGCCGACCTTGGTCACCTCGGCCAGCCGCTCCAGCACCCCGTCGTTGACGATGGCACCGGTCAGCTCCACACCCCGGGCCGGGTCGGCGGTGAGCTTGCCGACGGCGGCGGCGATCCCGCCGGCCACCTCGTCGAAGCTCTTGTGCCCCTGGTCGGTCTCGATGCCCCCGGCCGGGATGAGGATGTTCTGTGAGGTGGTGCACATCTGCCCGCTGTAGAGGGTCAGCGTGAACCCGAGGTTGCGGCACATGCCGGCGAAGTCGTCGGTGGAGTCGACGACGACGGTGTTGAGGCCGGCCTTCTCGGTGTAGACCGAAGCCTGCCGGGCGTGCGTCTCCAGCCAGTCGCCGTACTCGGTGGAGCCGGTGAAGTCGACGATCTTGACGGAGCGGTGCAGGGCCAGGTCACTGGCGAGCTTCTCACCGGGCGCCTCGGCCGCCAGCATGATCAGGTTCGGGTCGAACCCGGCCTCGGCGAGCACCTCCCGGGCGTACCTCACGGTGATGGCCAGCGGCAGCACCGCGCGCGGGTGCGGCTTGACGATCACCGGGTTGCCGGTGACCAGCGAGGCGAACAGCCCGGGGTACGAGTTCCAGGTCGGGAAGGTGTTGCAGCCGATCACCAGCGCCACCCCACGCGGCACCACGTGGAACGTCTTGGTCATCCGCAGCGGGTCACCCTTGCCGGCGGCCTTCTCCCAGCCCGCCGTGCCCGGGTGCCGGGTCATCTCGGCGTACGCGTACGCCAGCGCCTCCAGCGCCCGGTCCAGCGCGTGCGCGCCACCGGCCTGGAAGGCCATCACGAACGCCTGCCCGCTGGTGAACTGCACAGCGTTGGCCAGCTCGAAGATGTGCTTGTGCAGCCGGTCGAGGATCTCCAGGCAGACGCCCACCCGGGCCTGCGGGCCGGCGTCGCGCCACGCGGGCAGCGCGGCGGAGGCGGCGTCGATCAGCTCACCGGGGCCGGCGTGTGGGTAACGCACCGCCAAATCCACCCCGAACGGGCTCGTCTCGGTGGCGACCCGAAAGCCAGCGCCGGGTTGGTCGAGTGGGAAGTCACCGCCGAGGTACGCCTCGAAGGCGGCCTTACCGTCCGCGGCGGCGGTCTCGCCGTACACCCGGGGGCTGGGGGATTCGGGATAGGCGGACCAGTAGCCCCGCTCCGTGATCGCGGTCAGCGCACGGTTGAGGGTGTCGGCGTGCCTGTCGTACAGGGGATGCGGGGTCTCCGTCATGCCCGCCATCATGCCTGAGTCCCCACCGCGAGCAGTAGCGCGAATGCCCGGCAGCGGTTCATGCCTGAGTCAGGTCCGCGAGCAGTAGCGCCGATACCCGTCAGAGGGTGAGCTGCCAGTCGGTCCACCGGTCCACCGGGCGGAAGCCGAGCTGTTCGTTGATCGCCACCATGTAGCTGTTGCTGGCCGCGTTGAAAGTGTCGATCACCTGTACCGCCGGCTCGTGGGTGAGCAGGTGGTGCAGGTTCTCGGCCTTGGCGATGAGGCCGAGCCGGTGCCCACGGTGGGCCGGGTCGACGATGGTGATCTGCTGGAACGCGTGCCAGTCGGCGGCGGCGCCCACGTCCAGCAGGGTCCAGGCGACCAGCCGGCCGGACGCCTCGTGTCGCATCCCGAGGTGGTAGCGCCGCCGGCCCCGGGCGTCCAGCGCCCGTTCGTTGCCGCGGATCCGCTCGGCGTCCACCTGCTCCGGTTCCCACTGCACGTCGCCCATGGGCGCGTCCATCAGTAACCGGCCGTCCAGGTAGGCGATGTCGGCGACGTACTCCGGTGGGGTGGAGCCCTGCCAGCAGACCGAGTGATAGCCCTTGGCTCGGGGTTGCGCCTCGGCGAGCGCCGCGCGCAGAGCGACCCGGTCGATGTCGCCGACGTCGAGCCGTCGGCGTACCTCGGCGAGAGCGGGCTGGGCTCCGGTCGCGGCGGCGAACGCGTCACCGGCCACGCTTCGGGCCGGCCCGCCGGGCAGCGCGGAGACGGTCATCGCCACCACCCGCTTACGGCCGTGCTCGCGGAGCAGGCGCAGCCCGTACTCGTGCAGGGCCCGGCCAACGCCCCGGCGCCGCAGCTGCGGATGTACCAGCAGCTCAGCGGTGGCGTTGTCGGTGTTGTCGAGCTGCGGCAGGTCCAGTTGGAGGTAGCCGGCCGGCACGCCGTCCAGACGGGCCAGCGCCCAGAGCGACCGGGTACCGGGCATCGGCGTGTGGAACAACGCGTCGAAGCGGCGCCGGCAGGAGGGCGGGAAGTCCGGCACATCGGCGTCGTTGGCCGCCGACCCGATCCGGTACGCCTCGTCGACCGACGTCCGGTCGGCGCCGTCGAACGACGCGATGGTGATGCTCATGCCGGTGAGCGTGCACCGTACAAAAGCGATCGGGCCAGCGAATTACTCGCTGGCCCGATCGAACGTTGGTCGGGAGGGACACTCGCACAACGCCTCCGGCGTTGGGTCGCAAGAACTTCAAAAGTCTTCGGCGAAATGCCCTCCCGCACGGAGCATCTTGCGCCGTCCGGTTCCTGCCGTCAAGTCCGTAGGGGCGGGTTTTCCACACTCACAGCGAAAACCCAGTTACCGACTGATCCACCCGGCCCCGGTGCCAGGCGGGCCGTTCAGCCGAGGAGGCCGGCGTCGCGGGCCGCCCGCAGCGAGGGCTTGATGTGGTGGGTCGGCCCGACCTGGCCGGCCACCGCGTCGATGGTCTTCAGACCCTCACCGGTGTTGAACACGACGGTCTCGGCCGTCGGGTCGAGCCGACCGGACTCGACCAGTTTGCGCAGCACCGCCACTGTGACCCCACCGGCGGTTTCCGCGAAGACCCCGGTGGTACGGGCCAGATCGCGGATGCCCGCGCGGATCTCGTCGTCGTCGACGTACTCCATCCAGCCGCCGGTACGGCGGACCGCCTCCAGGGCGTAGAGGCCGGCCGCCGGGTCGCCGATGTTGAGTGACTTGGCGATGCCGGTGGGCTTGACCGGGACGATCGTGTCGGTCTCGGCGTGCAGTGCGACGGCGATCGGGTTGCAGCCGGCGGACTGCGCCCCGAAGACCTTCCAGCCGTCGGCGGGCGCCTCGACCAGGCCGATCTCCACCAGCTCGGAGAACGCCTTGTCAATCTTGGTGAGCAGCTCGCCGCTGGCCATCGGGATGACCACCTGCGCCGGGATCCGCCAGCCGAGCTGCTCGGCCACCTCGTAGCCGAGGGTCTTGGAGCCCTCCGCGTAGTACGGCCGGACGTTCACGTTGACGAACGCGGTGTCCTCGAATTCGTCGGTCTCCACCAGCTCACCGCAGAGCCGGTTGACGTCGTCGTACGAGCCGTCGATGGCGACCAGCTCGCCGCCGTAGACGGCGGTGGTGATGACCTTGCCCTGTTCCAGGTCGCTGGGGATGAAGACCACCGAGGGCACCCCGGCGCGGGCCGCGTGGGCGGCCACCGAGTTGGCCAGGTTGCCGGTCGACGCGCAGGCGAACCGGGTGAAGCCGAGGGCCTTGGCGGCGGTGAGCGCCACCGAGACGACCCGGTCCTTGAACGAGTGGGTGGGGTTGGCGCTGTCGTCCTTGACCCAGAGCGGCGCGGTGATGCCCAGCTCGGCGGCGAGGTGCGGGGCCGCCACCAGTGGGGTCAGGCCCGGGTCGAGGGTGACCCGGGTGGCCGGGTCCTGACCGGCGGGGAGCAGGGCGGCGTACCGCCAGATGTTGTTCGGGCCGGCCTCGATCTGCTCGCGGGTGACGGTGGCCAGCGCGGCGGTGTCGTAGTCGACTTCCAGCGGGCCGAAACACTCGTAACAGGCGTGCTGGGCGGCGAGCGGGTAGCGGGCCGAACAGGCACGGCAGACCAGGGCGCGGGCGGGGCTGGCAGCGGTGTCGATGCCGGAGGCGACGAGCGTCGACGTCATGTCGAGAGTCCTCTCATCTTTCCCCGCATCGCACGGTGCGGCGGGGACGGAATTGGCACCTGCCCCGCGGGTCGCTCAGCGGTGAGCGCGCGGGGTGGTTGCCGGGGCGTCGTCGGGCCGTATCCCTCAGCCCCTCTGGATGAGGTATTCAGTTGTGCCGTCGAGTCTAGGACAACGCTGTCGGCCCCTGCTACCACTGATCCCAGGTATTGGGTCAGCGGAAATTCACCGCGACGGGGTCGGTCACCGCGATCGGGTCCGTCACCGCGCTCGGCCGGGGCAGTGAGTTGGCCCGGGGCCGGGCGGCGAGGTTCGCGGCGATCAGGGCGGCGATCGTGATGGCGGCCCCGACCAGTTCGACGGGCTCCGGGCGGTAGCCGCGGGCGATCTGCACCGCGAAGGTGGTCACCGGGACCAGGTTCATGAACAGCGCGGCGTTGGCGGCACCGAGTCGCTGCACGCCGGTGTTCCAGGCCAGGACCGCGATCACGGCACCCACCAGCACGGCGTACGCCAGTTGCGGGGCGACCGCCACGAGGTCGGCGGCGGCCGGCGCGTGCTGCCAGCCGACGGCGTCGGCGCCGATGCTCAGGACGAGCATGGCGGCCGTGCCGGCGAGCGCGGTCAGTGTGGTGAAGCGCAGCGGCGACCACTCGCCGAACCGGCTGGCGCCGTGGGTGTAGATGCCCCAACCCAGCACCGCGCCGATCATCATGAGCCCACCGAGACCGAACTGTCCGAGCCCGGCCAGGCTCCCGCGCGTGATCACCAGGCCGACGCCGAGGAGCGCCGCCAGGGAGAGGGCCAGCAGGAGCGGCTTCGGGCGTACGCCGTCGCGAGCCCAGCGGACCAGCTGGGTGATCACCGGGGTGGTGGCCACGAAAAGGGAGATCTGCTGCGGGGCGGCGTGTTCCAGCGCCAGGTTGGTGAGCAGGTTGAAGCCCGCGAAGCCGACCACTCCGAGCACCACCACCTCCAGCGCCCGGCCACCGTGGCGGAGCGCGCCGGCGCCCTCGCGGAGCAGCAGGATGGCGACCAGGACGACGGCGGCCAGCAGGTAGCGCGCGGTGGTCAGGTTGAGCGGGTCGACCCGGTGCAGCGCGCTGGCCAGGATCGGGAACATCACGCCCCAGCCGAGCACGGCGACCAGTGGGTACGCGGTGGCGCGGGATCGCATCGGCAACTCCAATGTTCGAGTATCGTCGAACCAACGAGACTGACCATAGGGCGTCGTTCGATGGTTGTCGAACAAGGGTTACACTGGTCACATGGAGCCGCACGAACCCGACCTGACCGCCGTACCGGTCACCAACGTGTTGGCCGCACTCGCCGACGACGTGCGGCTGCAGATCGTCCGGGCGCTCGCCGAGGGCGGCGAGTCCGCCTGCGGCAGTTTCGACTTCGGCGTCTCCAAGGCGACCCGCAGCCACCACCTCAAGGTGCTGCGCGAGGCAGGGCTGACCCGGACCCGGGCGGCCGGCACCAGCCGACTGGTCCGGCTCCGCCGCGACGAGCTGGACAAGCTCTACCCCGGCCTGCTGGACGCGGTCCTCACCCAGCGCCCGCCGGCCTGACCCCGCCTTGCCTCCGCTCGCCGGCTGCGGCTGCGGCTGCGGTCCGCGGTCCGCGGTCGCGGTCTGCGTGGCCGCACCAGCCGGTTGACGGCGGCACGCGACCTCGGCGGCTGAGGCATGCGGCACGTGACCTCGGCGGCCGGGACATGTCCCCGACGCTCGCTGTGGAGCTGAATCGTCTACGACATCAGCGCAGAGGTGGCGCCGCGACCGGGAGTGTTGGCCGGCCCCGGGCCGGGGCACATCGGCCGACAGTGACCGGGCGCGCCGCCGAAGCCGCTTCGTCGAGGCTTCGGCGACGCGCGGTTCGGGTCTGATCAGACGGACACCGTGCCGGGCTCGGCCGCCGAAGCCGAGACCGAGGGGCTGTCGGTACGCCGCCGGGCGAGCAGCGTGTCGAGTGCCCAGGCACCCGGGCCGAGAGCCGCGACCAGCAGGAACGCCCAGCAGAAGAGCGCCGCCAGCTCACCTCCGTTGTGCAGCGGCAGCAGGGCATCCGGTTGGTGCACAACGAAGTAGGCGTACGCCATCGAGCCGGAGGCGAGCAGCGCGGCGGGTCGGGCGAAGAGCCCGACCAGCACCAGTACGCCGCAGACCAACTGGATCAGGGCGGCCCACCAGCCCGGCCAGGTGCCGAACGGTACCGCCTTGCCAGTCATCGGGTTGCCGCCGAACAACCCGAACACCGAGGACAGGCCGTGCAACGTGAACAGCAGACCGATCACGATGCGGAACAGGGACAGGGTCGGCCCGCCGAGCCGAGAGACGTTCATGGCACCTCCATCGAGGAGAGTGAATGGGTCTCAATGATCCTGAGGCAAGCGGGCATCGAAAGTCATAAGTTCCTTGCTGGTGGGAAAATCCGCCCTGAAAATGGTAGGACGTTTCCTCACCCGCCCCGCCCTCTCTCCGCGATCTTGCACTTTCCGTCCCGACACAAGGGACGCATCCCTTCATACCGACAGCGGAAACTGCAAGATCGCCGCTGAAGCGCATTCTCGCGCGGAGGCGTTCCAGGTCAGCGCCTACGTATCGGCCCAGCCCGGCGAACGCGGGGCGGTAACTCTGATGTGGTGTCGTCTCGCGGACTGTGGCAATTTTGCGGGAAGCGGCCAACGCCCAGCAGCAGATCCGGGCGGCCATCGAGGCGACCGAGCAGACGCTACCCGGCTACGTGCGGCTCAAATTTCGTGGTGAGGGCGTGCGAGGTACTCCCAGCCAGCTAGGCACGCCTACCGCTGGTCGTCGGCTCGATCCCGTACGAAGACGCCGCGACCCTGATGCCCCTCGACCAGGCCCTCGGCGCGCAGCGTCAACATGGCCGAGCGGATGACCTGGGTCGAGACCCCGTAATGGGCGCAGAGTTCGGAGATCGACGGCAGCTTGTCGCCAGGCTTCAGGTCACCGGACTTGATCCGATCGCGAATCTCGGTGGCGATGCGTTCGTAGAACGGCGTGACTGGCATGGTGGTGCTCCCTCGTCGGCACCTCCATCTGACCACTCTTTGCTTATGACATCAAGTTCTTGGTGTTCTAAGGGTTGCACTACTGATACTAGGCATCATATGTTGAGTCCGAGGCGGCCCTCGTCGGCAAAACAAGGGGCGGCTCACCCCCGGGTACGCCCGGTTCGCCGGGGCGGCACCTGTGCGCCGCCCCGGCGTCTTCACAGCCCTTGAGCAGGAGGTTTGACGTGACCACTTCAGGGACCGAAATGGAAGTGCCGGCGGCGAGCGCGATCTGGCCCGTGGAGCAGGTGACGGCCGAGCTGCGCGAGACGTACCTCGCCGTCGCCGCCGCTGCTGTGCTGCTGGAACGGACCGGGGCGGGTTGCGCTCACCCGGCGATCCGGCTGGCGCGCCGCAGCGGTGAGGACGCGCTCGACCTGGCCGGCGACGCCGAGCGGCAGCTCAGCGACGGCGTTCACCTGCTCCGCGCCGACGCTGGCCACCAGGATCGGGCCACCATCGGCGCTCTGGTCGAAGTGCTGGACACCGTCCGGGAGCAGTTGGCTGGCGCACGCGCCCGGATCGGTGCGCTCCCGGCCCGGATCACCACCGCCGGGCAGCAGCTGATCGACCCCGAACAGCACGACCGGCCCAGCGACCCGGCGACCGAGACGGCAGCCGGGCAGTGGCACCGGGCCGCCGACCAGCTCGGGCTGATGACCGAGAGCCTGTCCGCGGCGGTCGCCGCGCTCACGTCGTACACCGGCGGGTTGTCCGGCGCGGAAGCCGCGACCGCCTGAAGCCTGCCCGCGGACCTCCGCGGGAAGGAGAGGGCCCGGGGTGGGTGCCGGGCTCCGGCCGGTATGTCACGCGCGGTCGTGCCGGCCGACCCCGCCCACCCCGGTGCCGCCCAGCCCCAGCATCGAACGAAGAAGTTCAACAGGGTTGCGTCAGCCCGAGCGGCTGTTCGTCACCCCACACCGCCTCGTCGATCATGGAGTTGTGGTGGGTGACAAAGCATCCTCAACATGACCAAGCCAGGCACCACAACTCCTTGATCGACAAGGCCGGGTGCCACTTCTCCGCGATCTTGCACTTTCTGTCCCGACACAAGGGGCATATCACCTGTATCGACAACCGAAAATGCAAGATCGGCACGACCCTCCGGCTCGGTGCACATGATCTGCCAGGAAGCCTGTTCCCGGTCTCGGCAGGGTTGCCGCTACGCCTCACGTCCTACGGCAACGGTGATGGAAAGGAGCTTCAGTAGTGATCTACCAGACCATGCGGCGCCTGCTCCCCCAGCACGTCCGCGCCGCCACCTTCAGCGTCCGCCGGTGGCGCGGCCTCGACCCCATCCAGGTGTACGCCTACCTTGGCCTGCTCGCCGACGAACTGGAACGGCTCACCCGCGATCTCGCCACCGCGAACACCGAGGGTGAACGCGTCCGGCAGGCTCTGCGGCAGTGGCAGTCGCGGCACACCGACTGTCGGCACACCTCGGCGGCCCCGAACAGCCGGTGGTCCCGGTGACCGAACCGCACTGGATCATCCACCTGCCGACCACCCTGCGGCGGGTCGACGACGCGGCGGCGCTGGCCATGGCGCTGCGCCACTCCCTCGGCCACGTGCTCGCCATCGACTTCGGCGAGACGACGCTCAGCGAGGAGGACCGGCAGATGGTGCGTACCCGGGTCTGGTGCGACACCAGGCTCGACGGGACCGGCCGATGCGGGCACCCGGCCAACCACGACGGACCCTGCCTGGCACCGTGACGCGGGCCTCGGCGGGTCGGTCCGACGCCCGACGCCAGCGAGACACCTCCATGGGCGAGGATCAACGGATGATCTCCCGTGACACGGCAGCACTGCGACGCATCGCCGCGACTGTCGCGACTGTCGCGACGACTCTCGTGCTCGGCGGCTGCACTCGTGACCATGAAGGCCAGGGTGGGGACCCGAGCGGGCCGCCGCCCGCCGCGTCCAGGTCGGAAGCAGGCCCGACAGCCAGCACCGAGCCGCCGGCCGGGTGCCCGGCGAGCGGCGTCCGGATCCGGTCGACCGGCGGGGACGCCGCGATGGGCCTGCGCGCCCTCGGTCTGGAACTGGTCAACTGCGGCGAGAGCCCCTACCAGCTCAACGGGTACCCGGTGCTGCACGTCTTCGACGAAGCGCGCGAGCCGGTCCTGCTGCGGGTGGTCAACGGCGCCAAGGAGATCACCTTGGGCTTCGACCAACCACCCCGGCAGGTCACCCTCGCCGCCGGGGAGCGGGCCACCGCCGTGGTGCTCTGGCGCAACCTGGTCACCGACTCGACGGTGGTCGCCACCAACGGCGAGTTCCTGACTGTGGCACCCGCCGCCGGGCAGCCGGCCGAGGAGGTCGACCCGGACGGGCCGATCGACCTCGGCAACACCGGCCGGATCGGCGTCAGCGCCTGGAAGAAGGCTACGACGTGATGTCCTTGCGGGTGAAGCGCCAGAACGCCAGCCCCCAGAACAGCGTCGCGTAGCTGACCGCCGATATGCAGCCGCGCACCACGTCGTCGGTCTGCACCGGAGTCGACAGCAGGCCCAGCCAGGCGGTGCTGAAGTGGGTCGGCAGGAAGTCACGCAGCGCGCCCAGGGCGGTGATCTGGTCCAGGATGCTGGACAGGATCCAGAGCAGGACCGCACCACCCACCGCGCCCAGCGCGGCGTCCGTGATCACCGACAGCAGGAACGCCAGACCGGCCACCACCAGCAGGACGACCGCCAGGTAGCCCAGCACGGCCATCAGCCGGAGCAACCCCTCGGTGGGTTCCAGCTCGGCGGCGACAGTGCTGCGTAGCGGCGACCAGCCGTAGCGCAGGGTGCCGGCCAGCAACGCGGTGCCGGCCAACAGCAGCAGAGCCAGTCCCGAGTACGCGAGCGCGACCACCAGCTTCACCGTCAACAACCGCGCCCGGGGCACCGGGATCGCCAACAGATACCGCAGGCTGCCCCAGCTCGCCTCACTGGCCACCGTGTCGCCGCAGAACAGCGCGACGACCACCACCAGGAGGAACGACGCCGACACGAAGATCGAGAACAGGGTGAAGTTGAGCCCGCCCGAGGTGGCCAAGTCGACCAGGCTGGCGAACTCGTTGTTGCCGTTGTCGTCGTCGCCACCGGAGTTGAACTGGAACGCGATCAGGATGATCAGCGGCAGCAGCACCATGAACCCGAGCGCCAGCTGGGTCCGCCGCCGGGACGCCTGCCGGCGGAACTCCGCCCCGAACGGCATGGTGGCCGACGGCCGGTAGCCACGGGCCTCACCCGCGTCAGTAACAACCATCACCGGTCACCGCTTCCCCGAGAGTTCTCGCCCACCAGGGCGAGGAACGCGTCCTCCAGGCGACGCCGGGGCACCACCCGGTCCACCCCGATGCCGGCGCGCACCAGCTCCGCCACCACCTCGCTGCGGGCCGTGCCGTTGGTGTCGACAACCAGTTGGCCGTCGCTCTCCGGCAACACGCGGACCCCGTGCAGCCGGTCCAGCACCGCCCGCGCCGCCACCGGGTCGGTGACGTCGAAGAGCACGCTCGGCGACTCGCCCACGATCTCCTCCACCGGCCCGGACGCCACGATCCGACCCTTGTTCACCACCACCGCGTGCGTGCACGTCTGCTCCACCTCGGCCAGCAGGTGACTGGAGACCAGCACCGCCCGGCCCTCCGTGGCGTACCGCTGGAGCACCCGGCGCATCTCGGCGATCTGCGGCGGGTCGAGCCCGTCGGTCGGCTCGTCCAACACCAGCAGTTCGGGGAGACCGAGCATGGCCTGGGCGATGGCAAGCCGCTGGCGCATGCCGTGGCTGTAGTTCTTGATCCGCCGGTGCACCGAGTCACCCAGCCCGGCGATCTCCAGCGCCGCGTCGAACTGCGCGTCCTCCCACGGCCGCCCGGTGGCCCGCCAGTACGCCTTCAGGTTGTCCAGGCCCGACAGGTGCGGCAGGAAGCCCGGCCCCTCCACCAGCGCCCCGATCCGGGACAGCACCGGCGAGCCGGGCACCAGCCGACGACCGAAGACGTAGATCTCCCCGGCGGTCGGCTGGGTCAGCCCCATCAACACCCGCAGGGTGGTGGTCTTACCGGCACCGTTCGGCCCGAGCAGACCAACAACCTGACCCGGGTGCACCTCGAAGTCCACGTTCGACACGGCGACGAAGCCGTCCGCGTACTCCTTGCGCAGTGCGCGCACGGCCAGCGGAGTGTCCGCGTACTCCGGGTGCACCGAGCGGTCCTGGCGGCGGTGCCGGCGGCGGACCAGGGCGACGACCACGACGAGCCCGATCACGATGGCGGCGAGCAGGCCGGCGAGCACCCAGCGCCAGATCGTCGCCGCGGTGGGGATCGGCTCACCGCTGACCGTCGGCAGGCTGACCGCACCGTCCGCGGCAACCGTGTAGACGGTCGGCGCGGCCGGCGTGGTGTACGCCTGGTCGGAGGTGGCCACCACCAGCCGAAGCCGGTGCCCGGCCTCCAGCCGGCGGACGATCCCGGGCAGCGTCACGGTGACCGGGCGGGCGTCCTGCACCTGCTGCGGCAGGCCGGTGAGCCGGATCGGGGCGACCAGGCCGTTCGGCAGGGTGGCCGCCCCGTCATTGTCGACGTCGTAGAGCTTGACGAAGAGCACCGCCTCGCCGGTCGGCGACGCGGCCCGCACTGTGACTGTGGGCGCACCGGCCACGTCCACGGCCTCGGTCAGCGGGGCGGACTCGAACCGGGCGTGCTGGCCGGGCACGTCGCCGGCCACGCCGTCCAGCAGCGAGGCGAGCCCGCCCGCGAACGGAATCGAGGAGATGGCGGCCGGGTTGCCGTTCGGCGGGTTCGCGATCGGCTGCGCCGGGCCGGCGACCGTCACCTCCCGGCGGGCGTTGCCGGCGAGGCCCGGGTAGTCGGCGCGGCGGAAACCGGTGGCGACGAGACCCCTGTCGAGCGCATCGAAGCCGGCGATCCGCGACCAGGTGAAGTCGTCGCCGGGCGCGTCCCCCTCGCCCTTGACGTAGTGGTCGAGCCACTGGACGGTCAGGAACTTCACCCGGTCGGAGTCCGACCGGGGCCCGCTGCCGCCGTCGTGCCCGCCGGTGAACCAGGCGACCCGTACCGGGGTGCCGGCGGCGGCGATGCCCCGCGCGTTCGCGTCCGCCTCACCGAGCGGGAAGAGGGTGTCCGCCTCGCCCTGCACCAGCAGGGTGGGGGCCTTGATCCGGTCCAGCACACCGGCCGGGCTGGAGCGGCGCAGCAGGTCCACGGCGGCCTGGTCGGCGCGGCCGGTGGTGGCGATCCGGAGGTACGCGGCGCAGACGTCGGCGGCGAACCGACCGCAGGACGGGTCGGCGGCACCCGCCGGGGCGCCACCGGGACCGGTGCCGGGGCCGGCACCCGGCCCGGGGCTGGGCGGCCCGGCCGACGCCGGTGCGCCCTGCGGCTGGGCGGCGGTCGCGCCGGAGAGCCCGGCCGGGCCGGAGCCCACGTTGCCGCCGCCGCCGAAGAAGAGGCCGGCCCAGCCCTTCTTGAACACGCCCTCGGTCGGCGCTCCGCCGGTGCTCTCCGGCAGGAACGCGCGGGACAGGTCGTTCCAGGTGATCATGGGCACGATCGCGTCGACCCGACGGTCCTGGGCGGCCAACAGCAACGCCAACCCACCACCGTACGAGCCGCCGACCACACCGACCTTCGGGTCGCCGGCCGCGTCGGTGCGCACCTCCGGACGGGCGGCCAGCCAGTCCAGCAGTCGCTCGGCGTCGCGTACCTCGTAGTCCGGGTTGTCCAGGTGGATCTCACCGCCGCTGCGGCCGAAACCCCGCGCGGTCCAGGTGAGCACCGCGTAGCCGCGCCCGGCGAACTCCTCCGCGTCGGAGCGCACCGACTCCTTCGTGCCGCCGAACCCGTGCGCCAGCAGCACCGCCGGCACCTTCCGACCGGACGAGGCGTCGTCCGGCAGATAGAGGGTGGTGTCCAGGTTCACCGGTTCGTCACCGGACGGTCCGGAGCGGACGGTGAGCATCGCGCTCTCGGTGCGCACGCCCGGTCCCTGCGGCCACACCGCCCAGGTCACTGCGGCGGCCAACAGCACGACGACCACCGCGGCGGCGATCGCCCGTCGGCGGGTGGGCAGGGCACGCCGGAACCACGCGGCCGGCGACGGCGATGTCATGCGGCACACGGTACGGCCCACAGCCTGAGCGTTGGCTGAGATCCGCCGTACGTCCGTCCGGTTGCCCCGATCGGTGCCCGAGGGGGTGCGAGCGCGCACCGTCCGACGCGGCACAGTGAGTTGAGTTCGGATCCCGTGAATTCCGATCTTCCGCAGATATCCACCTCGATCCCTCCATGTCACACCCACAGCGGACACGGAGCGTGGCGGTAACGCGGACAAATGGTGACATGACTCGAAGTGACGCGAACCTGACTCCCCGAGTGAGGTCTGACCCGGCGGCGGTTCGATTAGTTTTCCGGTCCGGTGCACGGGACTTGTCGGCCAGCCCGACGCCGCGCCGATCAGCGCCCCACGCCGGAGGAGACACACATGACAGTCCCCGCGCCGCGGGCCCGTCGACGGCCGTCCACGCTGGGCCGGCTGCTGCCCCTGCTGCTCATCGGAGCGCTGCTGGCACCGCTGGGCCTGCTCGTCACATCGAACTGGCGGCAGATCACCGACCACCGGGACCTCGCCGCCCGGGAACGGCTCGGCGTGCAGTACCT
This sequence comes from Micromonospora sp. NPDC049089, assembly GCF_040648775.1. NCBI lineage: Bacteria > Bacillati > Actinomycetota > Actinomycetes > Micromonosporales > Micromonosporaceae > Micromonospora > Micromonospora sp. NPDC049089. The sequence goes on along the minus strand of NZ_JBEZEH010000002.1, from coordinate 72,551 downwards.
CACCGCGCTGGCGGCGGTCACCGACGCCCTCGTGGAGGCACAGTCCAACGCGGTGAACGGTCGCCCCGTCGCCGGGGAGGCGTTGAACGAGGCCGTCGAGAAGGTCGCCGCGGTGGACGCCCGTATCGGCAAGGAGCTGCTCAGCCAGGAACGCTGGGCTGGCGTACGGGCCAAGCTGGAGGCGCTGCGCGGCCGCAGCGCCACCGACCCCGAGGCCGCCTACACCGCGTACGGCGAGGTCTCCGACCTGCTGCTGGCCCTGCACCGGAAGGTCCGGGAGAGTTCCGGGCTGGTCCGTGATCCCGAGGCCGACTCGTTCTTCCTCCAGGACAGCGCCGGCCAAGAGCTTCCCGAGGCGGTGATCGGCGCCGGTCGGCTGGCCGACCTGTCCACGCTTGTCGCCCGCCGGCCCGCCGCCGAGCAACCGCGCGGCCTGCTGGAGCTGACCGGCCTGCGGGTGTCCGCCCTGACCCCCGCCGCGGACCTCGTCGACAACCTGCGCTCGGCAGTGGACGGTTCGGAGAGCACCGACCTCGGTGCCAACGTGCTGACCCCACTGGACACCTACCAGCGTTCGGTGGAGGCGCTCGCCGGGTACAGCCTGCCCACCAAGGACACCGGCGTGGTCGACCCGGGCCAGTTGAGTGCCGCCGCGCTCAGCTCGCACCGCTCCGCCCGCCAGCTTCAGCCGGTCATCCTCACCGAACTGGACTCCCTGCTGGCCGAGCGCATCGATCGGCTCGACCGGGACCGCTGGCTGACCGCCGGGGCGGGTGTCGTCGCCGTCCTGCTGCTGGGCTGGCTCGCCGCGTTGCTGGTCGCCGCCGGTCGCCGGGCACAACGGCGGGCCGCCCTGGCCGCGACCCACGCGGAGAGCCCCGACGCCCCGCCCCAGCGCGACCTGTGGCAACCGCCGGCCGACGAGGCGCGTGCGCTGCAACCGGTCGGCGCGACCCGTGACCCGGAGACCGCACAGTGGGGGGCGTTCGATGCTGCTCGGTAGGCTCCGGATCCGCGGCAAGCTCGCGCTGCTCGTGGTGATTCCGCTGCTCAGCATGGTCGGTCTGGCCGTGCCGGTGATGCTCGACCGGGTCGCCGCGGCACAGCGGGCCGGCGACACCGCCGAACGGGTCCGGCTCGCCAGCCGGGTCGGCAGCCTGGTCCAGGACCTCCAGCAGGAACGCATCCTCTCCGTCGGCTTCCTGCTCGGCCGGGTCGAGCGCGGTGAGCTGGTCCGTAAGTCCGCGGACGTGGACGACCGGGTGGCCGACCTGCGGGCGGCGCGGAGCGACGCGCTGACCGAGCAGGTCGACCGCGCCCTCGACGGCGTGTCCCGCCTCGTCGAGCTGCGCACCGCCGTCCTGGCCGGGGCCGCCAAGCCGATGCAGGTGATGGACGCGTTCGGCCCGGTCAACAAGGGGATCATCGAGTCGCTGCGGCTGGTGGTCGGGGTGGACACCGACACGTTGCCGGGCCGTCAGGTGCTCGCCCTCGACGGGCTGCTCCGCTCCGACGAGGGCCTGGGCACCTGCGCCACCCTGAGCCTGTTGGTCAAGGCGATCGGCACCCCGGACACCACTGCCGGGTACGTGGCGTGCATCGCCGCGCTCATGGTCGACAACTCGCGCTTCCGCAGCCTGATCACGCCCGAGCAGCTCAAGGTGGCCCAGCTCAACGACGCCGCCGTGGCCGCGCGTACCAGCCCCGACTTCCTGGTCAGGAGCGCCCGGGATCCGGCCGCCGCTGTCCGCCCCGTACCGATGGAGGCGCTCTTCCCGGCCGTCCGCACGATGATCCGGCTCGGTCAGTTCGTCGAGAAGAAGCTGATCGCCGACGTGCTCGCCGAGGTGACGGCCGAGCAGCGGCGCGCGCTGACCGCCGCGTACCTGGTCGGTGCCGCGGCGGCACTGATCCTGACGCTGGTGGTGCTGCTCAGCGTGGCGGTCGCGCGGACGGTGGCCCGACCGCTGACCCGACTCACCCGCTCGGCCGACCGGGTCGCCCGGGTCGCCGAGGCGGAACTGGTCCGGGTCACCGACGACGAGGTGGAGAGACACCAGGCGGTCCGGCTGGAGCCGGTGGACATCCGCGCCAACGACGAGATCGGCGACCTGGCGCGGGCCTTCGACCGGGTGCAGAACACAGCGGCGCAGCTGGTCGAGCGGCAGGTCGCCGGCCGACGCAACGTGGCGCAGATGTTCGGCCACGTCGGACGGCGTACCCAGAACCTGGTGGGTCGGCAGATCGCGCTGATCGACCGGCTGGAGCAGCAGGAGGCCGACCCGGGCCGCCTGGAGCACCTGTACCGACTCGACCACATCTCCAGCCGGTTGCGGCGAAACGCCGGCAGCCTCGTGGTGCTCTCCGGCTCGGCCGGGGCCGACGCGCACACCGCGCCGGTGCCGCTGGCCGACGTGGTCCGGTTGGCGCTCGGTGAGATCGAGGACTACACCCGGGTGGAGGTGCAGGTCCCGGCGGGCGTCTCGGCCGCGCCGGCGGTGGTCGGTGATCTCGTCCTGACGCTGGCCGAGCTGATGGAGAACGCCACCGTCTTCTCCCCGCCGCACACCCGGGTGCTGGTGGCCGCCGAGACGTCCGGCCTCGGCGTACGTCTCACAGTGGTGGACCACGGCATCGGCATGAGCGAGCAACGCCTGGCTGAGGAGAACGCCCGGTTGACCCGCCGGGAACGTCTCGACCTGGCCCCGACCGAGGTGCTCGGCCTCTTCGTGGTGGGCCGGTTGGCCCGTCGGCACGGCTGGCAGGTCGCCCTGGCCGCCACCGGCGGCGGCGGCGTGACAGCACAGCTGGAGATCCCGTCGACGTCGCTGGTGCTGCGCCGCGCCGACCGAGCCGGAGCCACTGTGGCCCGCGCCGTGGTGCCGGACCGGGACCGGCGTACGACGGCGACGCCCAACCCCGAGCACGAAGCGCGGCCCGGCGCGGTGGCCATCGCCGCGCCGGCCCGCTTCGACTCGGACCTGCTGAGCCGGGCCACCCTCAGCCTGGACGCCGGCCCGTCCTGGAACGCGTTCGGTCGGGGTCAGCCGGAGCAGGCCGCCCCGGAACCCCCGGACCCGGAGCCGGTGAGCAAGCCGGGCGGGCCACGGGTGCGGCAGCGGGTGCCCGGCGCCACGCTGCACGTCACCGCTCCGGCGACCCGGCCGGTGGACGCCACCAGCGCGGACCCCGCCGCCGTCCGCGCGCTGGTCGAGGCCTTCCAAGCCGGTGTACGCCGCGCCGAACTGCACGTGGCACCGGGCCTCGACCGCGCGTCGACGCGGACGGCCGGCGACCCGTCGGCCAGCGCCGGGGCGGCCGTGGTGGACTTGGGCCCGACCGTCGACCTGCCCAGCACCCCGGGAGGCGCCGGCCCCACGGTGCCGCGTGGTGGTGGCTCGACCGATGCCGCCCCGGAGCGGCCCCTGTTGAGCCGACGGGTGCCGGGAGCGAACCTCACGGCCATCCCGGTCTGCCAGCCGCCCAGCACCGACCTCGGTGACCCGGCCGAGGTTCGCGACCTCATCAGCGAGTTCGAGGCGGGCGTCGCCCGCGCTCTCCGCGAAGTCAGCCCCGACCACCGGAACGAAGAAGGATCATCACGGTGACCAGCCCCTTCCTGCACGACAACGTCGAACAGAGTCAGCCCAGCGCCAATGGGGACCTCAGCCCGGAGGCCCGTACGTTCAACTGGTTGCTGGACTCCTTCACCTCCAGCACTGCCGGGGTCCTGGAGGCGATCGCGGTCTCCTCGGACGGCCTGCTGATGGCCATGTCGGCGATCAAGGATCGGTCCAACGCGGAGCGGTTGGCCGCCGTCGTGTCCGGGATGACCAGCCTCGCCGGTGGGGCCGCCAGTTGGTACGCCCTCGGCGGCCTGAACCGGGTGATCGTCGACATGGCCGACGGCTACCTGCTGATCAGCGCGATCAGCAGCGGTTCCGTGCTCGGGGTGGTCGCCGACCGTTCGGCGAACCTGGGCACCGTCGCGTACGAGATGACGCTCTTCGCCGGGCGGGCCGGTGGCGCCCTGACCCCGCGACTGATCGTCGAGTTGAAGAACGCCGTTCAGCAGTGACCCCCGACGTCGCCGGTGAGGATCCGGATCCGGACCCGAGAGTTCGGATCCGGCCGTACCTGCGCACGTCACCCCCGACCGGGGTGGGCGCGGCGGCGACACCGGCGCTGCCCGAGCCGGAGCCGGACGCGGACCAGCCGAGCGGTCCCCGTCCGTTCGTGCTCACCTCCGGGCGGGTCGCGGGTGCCGACCCGGCGATCGGGTTGGAGACCCAGGTGACCGCCCGCATGGACAGCGGCTGGTGGGCCGGCCCGCCGGGCGCGCTGCTGGCACCGGAACTTCAGACCATCATCGCGCTCTGCGCCGAGCCGATCTCGGTGGCCGAGATCTCGGCCCGCGCCCGACTGCACTTCGGCGTGACGCGGGTCCTGGTCGGCGATCTACGCGCCGCCGGGCACCTGGACGTGCACGTGACCGACACCGACGACGCTGTCGACCCCGATCTCATCCTGCGAGTGATTGATGGACTCCGTGCGATCTCCTGAATGGCCGGTCGCCCCGCTCGGCGGGGTCGCCGCGAACAGCGCCACCGCCCGTTACGGCATGTCCCCGGGCACCGGGCCGATAGTCGGGCGGGCCGGCCCACCGCCGACCGCACCGCCTCCGTACCGGCCCCCGTTCGGGGCGGGGTCCAGCCCTTCGACAGGTAAGCCGGCCGCACCGCCGATCCCGGTCAAGATCCTGGTCGCCGGCGGGTTCGGGGTGGGCAAGACCACCACGGTGGGTGCCATCTCCGAGATCGCGCCCCTGACCACCGAGGCCGAGATGACCACCGCCGGGATCGGGGTGGACGACCCGGGTACCCGGTCCACCAAGACCACCACCACTGTGGCGATGGATTTCGGCTGCGTGACGATCGACCGCAGTCTGAAGCTCTACCTGTTCGGCACGCCGGGGCAGACCCGGTTCGGCTTCATGTGGGACGACCTGGCCCGGGGAGCGCTCGGCGCGCTGGTCGTGGTGGACAGCGCCCGGCTGGACGACTGCTTCCCGGCCATCGACTTCTTCGAGCGGGCCGGTCTGCCGTTCGTCGTCGGGGTCAATGCCTTCGACGGGCGACTGGCCCTGGAGCTCGGCGAGATCCGTTGGGCGCTGGCCATCGGTGACCATGTGCCCCTGGTGCAGTTCGATGCCCGCGACCGGCTCTCGGTGCGGGACGCACTACTGGTCGTCCTGGACCGCGCGTTGGACCGCGCTACCCGGGACAGGAGGGCCTGAGCCGACCAGCTCCGGCCGTGGCGGGAAGAGGTGATCTGGTGAGGGGCGACCTGGACGAGACGCTGGCTCGGATGGCCCGACGTGTGGAGGCGTCGCGCCGTCGGGCCGCCGACCGTGACGACACCACCGCACCGTCGGGCCCGCCCGGCCTCGGCGGCGACACCCGCCACGCCCGGTCGGGCCGGCACGCGGGGGTGGAGACGCCGAGCGAGGTGGCCGGATGGGGGCCTGTCGAGGAGGTGGCCGAGGCGGTCCGCCAGGTCGTCGGGGCCTACCCCGGGCTGGCGGTGACGGTGCAGGTGGAGCACGCCGGTCGGACGTACCCGATGCGGGTCTCCTGGGACGGCCCTGCCGTCACTGTCGGACCGGTTCCCCCGCCGACTCCGGTGGAACCCCCGCCGGTCTGGCCGCTCTCCGGCCGGACGGTGCCCGCCTGGGCGCCCGGTCCGGACGGGTTGACGCCGGACCCGGCGGCCCGGTTGGCCGAGCTGATCCGAAGCGACCCGACACTGCTGGACGAGCTGGATCCGCGGCGCTGACCGGCGGGGCTGGCTGCCGGCGGCTACGGTCGGGCAGTGGCGCAACCCGACCTGACCTTGACGGCGAGCCTGCGGCCGGCGGCGCTGGACGCCCGACGGGGCATCGTGCGCCTGCACCCGGAGGCACTGACAGCACTGGGGCTGCGCCCCGGCGACCCGGTCCGCCTTGTCGGCCGCCGGGAGACCGCCGGGATCGCGGCGGAAGCCGGGCCGGGCGCGAGCAGCGCCCTGCTGTACGCCGACGACCTGACGTTGGGCAACCTGGGTCTGCGCGACGGGGGTCAGGTGCGGGTGAGCCCGGTGCCGTTGGTCCCGGCGAGCCGGGTCGTCCTGGCCGGGCCGGTGGGGGTCGTCGCGGCGGTCAGCCCGGAGATGCTCCGGCTCGCCCTGCTGGGCAAGGTGCTCACCGCCGGGGACGACGTGTCGCTGCTGCCGCAGGACGTGCTGCCGGACGCCTCGGTCCGCAGCCTGGTCGAGGCGGCGCGACGCAGCCTCGCCAACACCGTCGGTTTCGCCTGGACCAGCACGCTGCTCAGCGTGGTCGAGGTCGAGCCGGCGGCCGGCGCGCTGGTCACCATGGGCACAGCGGTCGCGTGGGAGCACGGTGCGACGACCCACGGCGGACCTCCCCCGGCCGGCGCCGCGTCGACCCGGCCGGTTGCGAGCGCCGACGCCGTTGCGGCGGACGACGCGCCCGACGTGGACGAGCTGCCCGGGCTGCGGGCTCAGGCCGAGGAGCTGACCGAGCTGCTGGACCTCGGCTTCCACCACCGGGAGGTGCTGGGTCGGCTCGGCACCACCATCTCGTTGGGGGTGTTGCTCGTGGGTCCGGCGGGCTCCGGAAAGTCGGCGCTGGTCCGGGCCGTGGCCGCCCGGGTCGGTGCCCGCGTCCACCCGCTCTGGGCGCCGGAGGTGGCCGCCTTGGCCAGTCAGGCCGCCGCGGAGCGGTTGCGCGTCGCGGCATCGGCGGCCCGGGCCGAAGGGCCCGCGGTACTGCTGGTCACCGACGTCGAGGCGCTCGCGCCGGCCGACGATCCGGGTCCGGTGGCGACGGTGTTCCGGCAGGTGCTCGCGGAGAGCATCCGCGCCGGCGTGGCGGTGGTCTGCACCACCGGCCGACCGGAGGCGGTTGACCCCGCACTGCGCGCGCCCGACCTGCTGTCGCTGCGGATCAGCGTCCCGCTCCCGGATCAGGCACTGCGCCGCGAACAGCTCACCGTGCTGACCCGGCAGGTGCCGCTGGCCGACGACGTCCGGCTGGACGAGCTGGCAGCGCGTACCCCCGGGTTCGTCGCGGCGGACCTGGCCGCGCTGGTCCGGGAGGCCGGGGTACGCGCGGCGCTGCGGCAGAAGTCCGCCGAGACGCCGACGGTGTCGATGGCCGATTTCACCGCCGCCCGGGAGGTGGTCCGGCCCACCACGATGGCGGCATCCACGCTGGATCTGGCCTCGGTGACCCTGGACGACGTGGGTGGCCTGGACGAGGTCAAGCAGACGCTGACCGAATCGGTGCTGTGGCCGCTGACCTACCCGGACACCTTCGCCCGGCTCGGCGTGCAGCCGCCGCGCGGTGTGCTGCTCTACGGGCCACCGGGCTGCGGCAAGACCTACCTGGTCACCGCGCTGGCCGGGTCGGGGCGGGCCAACGTGCTGTCGGTCAAGGGGGCCGAACTGCTCTCCAAGTGGGTCGGTGAGAGCGAACGCGCGGTCCGCGAACTGTTTCGTCGGGCCCGGGAGGCGGCCCCCACGCTGATCTTCCTTGACGAGGTGGACGCGCTGGCCCCGGTACGTGGCCAGGCCACCGACGGGGGCACCACGGACCGGGTGGTCGCCGCCCTGCTCACCGAGTTGGACGGGGTGGAGACGCTGCGCAACGTGGTGGTGGTCGGTGCGACGAACCGGCCGGACCTGGTCGACCCGGCGCTGCTGCGGCCGGGCCGGTTGGAGCGGCTGGTCTACGTGCCGCCCCCGGACGGGCCCGCCCGCGCGGAGATCCTTCGGGCCGCGTCCCGGCAGGTGCCGCTGGCACCGGACGTCGACCTGCCGGCTCTCGGCGACGAGCTGACCGGCTTCTCCGCCGCGGACTGCGCGGCGCTGATCCGCGAGGCGGCGCTTGCCGCGATGCGGGAGTCGCTCGCCGCCGCCACGGTCACCGCCGAGCACGTGTCGACCGCGCGGGCCCGCGTACGACCATCGCTGGACCCGGTCCAGGTCAAGTGGCTCGCCGACTACGCCGCCAACCGGGAGTGATCAGGCCGGCACAACCTTTTGCAGCGTAAGGGACGTTCCTAGTACGTCACATTCCTCAGTGGATTGGTCCACTGCGACGTCAGGTGGTGTTCCGTGCGCAAGCGGCTCTCTCTTCTCCTCGTACCCCTCCTGGCGGCGGCGACAGTGGTCTCGGTCGGCGCACCGGCGGCGGCCAGTCCGGCGAAGCCGTTCCCGGCCCGGATCGCGCTGCCGAACGGGTTCACCCCGGAAGGACTGACGATCGGTCGGGGCACCACCGTGTACGTGGGCTCCGTCCTGGACGGTGCGGTGTGGCGGGGTGACTTACGCACCGGACGTGGCTCCGTGCTGATCCCCGGCACACCGGGAACCGCCAAGGCGGGCATGAAACTCGACAGGCAGGGCCGGCTCTGGACGGCCGACTTCTCCGGCGGCGGGGCCAGCGTGTACGACCCGGGCACCGGTGCGCGGCTGGCCCACTACCAGTTCACCACCGACCCGAACACCCTGGTCAACGACCTGGTGATCACCAAGCGGGCGATCTGGTTCACCGACTCCGCCCGGCCGGTGCTGTACGTGGTGCCGCTGGGCCCGGGTAATCGTCTGCCGGCCTCCGACGCGTTCCGGGTGCTGCCACTCACCGGCCCGGGAGCGACGCCGGACGCGTTCAACAACGGGATCGTGGCGCTGCCGGACGGTGATCTGCTGGTCGCGCAGATGCTCACCGGTCAGCTCGTGCGCGTCGACCCGCGTACCGGCGGCAGTCGCCTGTTCGACCTGGGCGGCTACTCGGTGGACCGGGCCGACGGGCTGGTCCTGCGCGGACGCACCCTCCACGTGATCCGGAACCTGACCAACGTCGTCGCGGTGGTCCGGCTGAACGCCGGCTACACCGCCGGAGTGGTGCAGCGGGAGACCACCGGCCCGCAGCTGCGTTCGCCGGCCACCGGCGACCTGCTCGGCTCGGCGTTGTACGTGGTGAACGGCCGGTTCGACGTGGAGTCCACGCCCAGCACCGACTACGACATCGTTCGGCTGCCGGCCTGACCCAGGCGGTCGGCGGCGACCCGTCGTGGTCGTCGCCGGCCCGACGGCCAGCTCAGAAGGCGGGCGGCGTCGAGTCGAGGCAGATCTCGGCGCGTACCTTGCCGTCGTCCTCGCGCAGTTTGGCGCCACACTTCCGCAGAACGGCGACCGCTCCGATGTTGTCCGGGGTCGTCTCGGCGACGACCGCTTGCATACCAGCCCGAGCGGCGGCGTTCAGCAGCTCCCGCAGGGCGGCCGCGCCGATCCCCTGCCCCCGCGCCGAGCGCCCGAGCCACATCCCGGTCTCCACGGTGCCGGGCTCGTCACAGCGCGTCATCCGCACCATGCCCATCACCTCGCCGCCGACGAGGATGGCGTACATCTGCGAACCGGTCGGGCCGTCCAGCCCGCCGAAGCTCGCCCGGTGGAACTCGCGGAACGCCTCGCGACGGGCGAGCGACCAGCCCGCGGGTGCCTCGACCGGGGGCATCACGTCACCCGGCTCCGCCTCCGCAGCCGCTACGGAGAGCAACGGCTCCAGGTTGCTCTCGTCCACCGGCTCCAGCCGGACCGCACCCGCCACGTGCCGCAGTCTGCCGCCCTCATCGGCCGAAGTCCACCCCATTGGCCATCCACTGGCGGTCCGGACAGCGGTACCGGCCGGTCGGGCGGCCACGGTGTTCCACATCACGCTCTGTTGTCACCCGACCGGGTGTCGCAGGCCCAAAACGCCTACCCGAACTCGCAGAACACCACCGAGGCGTCGTCGCTGGACTTGTGTCGGCGCAGTCGGTCGGGATGGTCGCGCTCGGCGTTGCGCACCCGGTCGATCAACGTCCCCGGACCGTCGGCGCTCAGCAGGTCGAGCAGACCAGCCCAGTCGGTCAGCGCGAACTGCTCCACCGCACTGGACGCGCCGTCACTGAGCAGCGCCGCCCGCCGCAGCGCCCCGGGACCACGCCGGGGCGCGGTCCCGGTGACAGCGTGGAAGGCAGCGTCCGGGTCGGAGGCCGCCACCCAGTAGCCGTGGGTGCGGTTCATCCGCTCCCGCTGGACGCTCACGGCGTGCCGGAACCGGGTGACCGGGTCCGCCGCACCGCCCGGCAGGACGGCCACTGTCTCCCGCAGCTCCGCCATCGCCGCGTCCAACCTGTTGTCGGTGACCGCGCTGACCTGCCCGCCGACGTCAAGGACCAGCGGGCTGTCGCAGAGCACCAGGTAGTCCACCTGGTCGCCACAGTCCCGCAGGAGGCAGACCGTGCTGGACGGGGTGCCCGGGTGGTCGAGGTCGCACTGCCCGCCGTGGTCGGCGCGTACGGCGAGGATGGCCGCCGCCAGGTTGCTCGTCAGCCGGGCCGCCGGGCGCACCGCCTCGGCGACGCCGATTCGGGCCGCCAGGTGCCGGACGTACCACTCTGGCCCGTGCACGCAGCCGGTCTCGAAGCCGTCCGGCACCGTCGCGCCGTCCAGGACACCGACCAGCGGGCCGAACCGGAAGACCAGGTCCTCGTTGACCGGGCGGCCCGGGGCCGGCGCGGACGCGGAACGTACCCGCATCACCGGCGCCGGCCCCGGCAGACCGGTCGGGTCAACGCTGTCGAAAGTCGTCGACGGCCGCATGCGTCTCTCCCTGCACCTGACCGGCGGCCGAACGGCCCTGGTCGCGTACCGCGGACACGCCCTGCTGGGCGCTGGACCGGACCGACTGCGCCGCCTGCTGCGCGGGCTCCCGCAGGTTGCCCTGCATCTGGTGGCCAACCTGGCTCGCCTGCTCGCGCAGCTCACCGGAGTGCTCACTCACCATGTTCCGCGCGCGCCCGGCGAGTTGCCGCTCACGTCCGCTCGGCGGGATCAGGGAAGCCGCCAGCAGACCGACTCCGAAGGCGACCAGGCCGGCGGCCATCGGGTTGCCCTGAGCCTGCTCGCGGGACTGCTGCCCGAGTGAACGGGTTTCGTCGCGTACCGAACCGGCCGCGTGCGACATCCGTTGGCCAGCCTCCTGGCCCAGGTGGTTCGAGCTGCCCATCATCTTCTCCTTCGCTCGGGTGAAAGCCCCGCGGGCCTGCCCGACGCGGTCACCGGCGATCCGACGCGGGTTGACCCTGTCGGTCAGCGCGTCGACGTCACTGCTCAACTCGTTGCGGGTGGTCTCGATCTCCCGCCGGATCCGATCCGGATCACTGGACATGACCTGTTCCCTCCCGACTCGTTCACCGACCCCGCAGGGCGTCCGGCAGCTCCCGGGCAGTCTGCTTCGTCCGGGGCAGAACCGTACGAGCCCGCTTCAGCTGGGTCCGGGCGTTGATGAAGAGGCCACCGGCCACGGCGGCCCAGAGGACCGCGACGATCAGCGCCGCCCACCCCTGGTCCATCGTGTTGGACAGCCCCCACCAGACGGCGTACGACACGAAGAGCACGGCCAGGAATCCGGCCAGCCCGGCGGCGCCGAACATTCCGCCCGACTTGCCCACCTGGCTGGCTTCCTCGCGGAGCTCGGCCTTGGCCAGTTCGACCTCCTTGCGCACCAGAGTGGACATGTCCCGGGTCACGTCGCCGATCAGCTCGCCGACCGAGGCCTGGGTCCGCTCCTTCTCCGGGGCGCTCACGGTGCCACACCGCCGGGCAGGTCCCGCGTCTGCGCACCGGGGGGCGAGACGTTCTGCGCCCGCGCCGTACCCACGTACGGCTGCTGACCGGCGTCCGCCGGTGCACCCTGCGCGGATGACGGAGCACGGGACGGACCTGCGGACTGACCGTTGCCCGAGGCTGGCGCGGTCAGGCCACGGGTGAGCCGCCCGACCAGCAGCCCGGCCACCGCCGCGCCCGCGAGGAACGTCGTCGGATGCTGCCGCGCGTACGTGCGCACCTCGTCGAGCACCTCGCCGGGTTCGCGCTCGTCGAGCCAACCGGCGGCCTGCTGGGCGGCGTCGGCGGCCTTGCGTACCACCTGACCGGCCAACCCGGAGTCGCCGTCCCGTTCGGCCATCGAACTGAGGTTCTGACCCAGGTCACGCAGGCCCGCGGCGGCCCGCCGCTGCTGCGTCTGTGCCTGATCACGAAGCTGCCCGGTGGCCTCACCTGTCAACTGCTGGGCCTGTCGCCGTGCCTCCGCGGCCACCTGCCCGCCCTGCTCAGCTGCGGTATGGGCGACCTGCCCCCCGGCCTGGGCGGCCTGCTGGCCGACGCGCGACGCTTCCTGGCGGGCCTGCTGTCCTGTGCCGCTCTGGTTCGTTGCCGTCATACCCCGCTCCCTTCCTGGGCCCGAGGTCGCGTGCGACCCCGGAACCCCTCCCGCGTACCCGCCGGGCCACCCGCCATGCGACCGCAACAGGCCCGCCCCGGCCCGCCGACCACCGCCGCGATCTTGCACTTTCTGTCCCGACAAAAACCCCAAAGGCCGCTAATCAACGACAGCAAGTGCAAGATCGCCGGTGCAGGGGGTCGGGGCGGGGTGGGGTGGGGTGGGGTGGGGTGGGGGTGGGAGGTTAGCGGCGGCGGTTGCGGGCTCGGGAGGAGCGCAGGCGGCGGAGGCGGCTGATCAGCACCGGGTCGGCAGCGAGGGCTGCCGGATTGTCCAGCAGGCCGTTGAGCAGCTGGTAGTACCGGGTCGACGAGATTCCGAAGGTGTCCCGGACGGCCTGCTCCTTGGCACCGGCGTGCCGCCACCACTGCTGCTCGAAGGCGAGGATGGCCCGCTCCCGCTCGGTCAGCCCCGCCGCCGGATCAGCGGGCTGCGCCGCGTCGGCGGCGGGGGGCGCGTCGGCGGTCTCGATGGACGGCGCCGGTCGGGGGTTCGGGACTGTCGGCCCGGCAGCACCCGCAGGCTCACCCGGACGAGCGTCGGTGGACGGCTCGGGGGCGGCCGGGGAGGTGTCGGCGGACATGTCGTTCAGCCTAGTCAGCGGCGACCAGAGACGCAGCAGGCGGCGCGGCAGGTCCGTACCGCCGGGAACCCCGACGGCCGGGCCGGCCGCGCCGCGTCACTTCGGTCCGGTCAGGTGATGTCGCGGCGGCGCATCGTCCAGAGCGCCGCCCCGAGGATCACCACCACCGAGACCGAGAGCAGAACCGAGGACTGCTGCCAGGTGATGTCCATGGTGGCCGGATTGCACTCCCCGTAGTAGGTCGCGTTGCAGGAGTTCCAGTCCTGCAACGTGACCGTCTTCGTCATCCAGGCCAGGATGTACGTGGGCAGCAGCCAGGCCTCGGCGAACCGCACGCCCGCCATTCCCAGCAGGATGCCCAGACCGAACTGGCCGACGACCATCACCGCCACCACGCCACCGAGGGCCATCGCGGTGTGCCGCCCCAACGAGGCGAGGGCGAACCCGATGGTGGTGAGCACCAGCACCAGCGCCACTCCGCGCAGACCGGTCAGCAGGAACGACTGCCAGACCCCGGAGGTCATCTTCTCGGTGCTGCCCCGGAACGTGGCGACCGCCCAGAACCCGGCGAACCACAGCACCGCGGCCGGGAGCGTCACCGCCAGGATGCCGGTGAGCAGCGCAGCCAGCTTGGTGAGCAGTACGGTGAGCCGCTTCGGCCGCCAGAGCAGCAGGTTCATCATGCCGCCGGTGCTCCACTCGGCCCCGACGAAGGACGCGCCGATGACGAACCCGACCAAGGCGAGGATCGCCGCGAACGGGATCAACGTCTCGTCGAACGTCTTCTTGAAGTCGAACGTCGAGGGCAGGAACCAGTCGGCCTGGATCTGGTCCCGGGACGGGGCGGTGATCACCGAGCAGTCGTCCGGGAAGGGGCGGTCGCTCGACGTACCGGCCGTCTTGGCCTTCTCGCACTCCGCGCGCTCCTGCTCGCTCCAGCGCACCTGCTCCTGGTACTGCTGGTCGGCCTGACGTTCGGCCCGAGCGAGCTGAGCGGCGTCGATCTTCTGGTTGGTGAAGAACACCCCGACCACCACCGCGACCAGCACCAGCAGGCCGAGCAGCGTCGAGTAGCGGGTGAAGCGCCGCTTCGTGAGCCGGCGCAGCTCCGTACGAAAGAGGCTCACGCGCCCCACCCTCCCCCGGCGGGACCGGGCTGACCCGTCCCGCCAACCTTCGTGGACTCGTCGACCTGCCGGTGCTGACCGGGTACCGGCGCGGTGGCGGTCAGTTCGAGGAAGACGCTCTCCAGATCGACGGCGATCGGCGCCAACTCGCTGACGTAGAGGTTCTTCTCGGCGAGCAGCCGCGTCACCGCAGCCGGCTTGTCGACGCCGGTCAGCATCAGGTGGTCCGGGTGACCGGTGACCCGGATTCCCGCCTGGGTCAGCGCCTCGGTGGCCACCGGCAGGTCGCTGACCGCCTCCAGCCGGATCCGGACCGCGCCGGACGAGTGCTGGGCGAGCACCTCGTCGACGGGACCGAACGCGACCCGCCGGCCCAGGGAAATGATGGTGACCGAGTCGCAGATCAGCTGGATCTCACCGAGGATGTGGCTGGACAGCACCACAGTCATTCCGGACTCGGCGAGGGTGCGCATCAGCGTGCGCATCTCCCGGATGCCGCCCGGGTCGAGGCCGTTGGCCGGCTCGTCGAGGATGAGCAGCTTCGGGTTCTTCAGCAGGGCCGAGGCCACGGCGAGTCGCTGCTTCATGCCCAACGAGTACGTCTTGACCCGCTCGCCGGCCCGGTCGCGCAGCCCGACGAGTTCCAGGACCTCGTCGACGCGAACGGCCGGCACCTCGCCCGCACCGGCGAGCAGGGACAGCGTGTCCCGGGCCGTGAAGTGCGGGAAGAACTGCGGGCTCTCCACTATCGCGCCGACCTGGCCGGCGACCGCGGGCAGCGCGTCGGGAACCTCGTGCCCGAGCAGCGCCATCCGGCCGCCGTCGGGTCGGATCAGGCCGAGCAGGGTACGCAGCGTGGTGGTCTTGCCGGACCCGTTGGGACCCAGGAAGCCGTGCACCTGCCCCGCGTCGACCCGCATGTCGAAGCCGTCGAGCGCGTTGCGGGTGCCGCGTCGACGACTCTTGTACGTCTTACGTAGACCTTCGATCTCCAGGACAGCTGGCAAGCTGCACCTCCCCCGATGGGTGGGCGTGACAGCCGACACCATACGCGGTATGCAGGAGCGCGCAATACGCGGTATGCATCGACTCGCCGATCAGGCTAATTCATCGACGGAGCGTGACCCCTCAGGCGCAGATGACCTGTACGCCGGCAGCGCGGAACGCGTCCACCACCTCTGGGGCGGCACCGGAGTCGGTCACCAGCGTCTCCACCCGCTCGACCGGGCAGATCCGGGCGAAGGCGTGACCGCCCAGCTTGGACGAGTCCGCGATGATCACCACGCGCTTGGCGCGGGCCACCATCAGGTTGTTCATCGCCGCCTCCCCCTCGTGGTGGGCGGCGGCGCCGAGCTGCGGGTCGATCGCGTCCACGCCGAGCAGGGCGACGTCCAGGGTGACCTCGCGCAGCAGCGCCCCGCCCAGCGGGCCGACCAGTTCGAACGACTTCGGCCGCACCACGCCGCCGGCCACCACGACCTTCATCCGGGACCGGACCAGCAGCTCGTTGGCGATGTTCAGCGCGTTCGTCACCACGGTGAGCTGGGCACCCTCGGCGCTGGTGTTCAGATCCGGTCGGACGGCGAGCGCCCTCGCCACCTCGGTGCTGGTGGTGCCGCCGTTCAGGCCGACCACGGTGCCCGGCGTGACGAGCGCGGCGGCGGCAGCCCCGATCCGCTGCTTCTCGGCCGAGTGCTTGGCGGTCTTGTAGCGCAGCGGCAGGTCGTACGACACGCCGTTGGCGACCGCGCCGCCCCGGGTCCTCGTGATCATTTGTTGCTGCGCGAGCTGGTCGAAGTCACGCCGGATGGTGGCCTGGGAGACGTCCAGCCGCTCGGCTGCCGCCTCGACGCTGACCCGGCCGTTGTCGGTCAGCATTTCGAGCAGGGCGTTCCATCTGGCGTACCGGTCCACCGCGGGGGCCCTCCCAGCAACTGCACGGACGGTGATTGATTGCGTGCACACTAGTGCGCGAAACTAGGCTGGCGCAAAAGACTGACCTGCGCGATCGGCCCGCCGGTTGCCATGGTCACCCGCGTTCGCGCAGAATAACGCGCGAAATGCGGGTCTAACGAGCCGTATTGCGCACCGATCGGCCCTGCGAGGAGTTTCCCATGGCGTATGTGGACGCGGAGATCGCGAGCCAACCCGACTGCTGGCGGGAGGCAGCCCGGCTGGCCGAGGTCGTGCGCGGTGACCTGCCGCGCCCCGGGGAGCGGGTCGCCGTCGTCGGTTGCGGCACGTCGTGGTTCATGGCGATGGCGTACGCGGCCCGCCGCGAGCAGGCCGGCCAGGGTGAGACCGACGCGTTCCAGGCGTCCGAGTTCCCCGCCGGCCGCCGCTACGACCGGCTGATCGCGATCACCCGCTCCGGCACCACCACCGAGGTGCTGGAGCTGCTCGCCGCGCTGCGCGGACAAACACCCACCACAGTGATCGTCGGCGACCCCGCGTCCCCAGCGGTCGAGCTGGCCACCGCCACCGTCGCCCTGCCCTTCGCCGACGAACGGTCGGTCGTGCAGACCCGCTTCGCGACCACCGCGCTGGCCCTGCTCCGGGCCCAGCTCGGCGACCCGGTAACAGCGCTCGCCGCCGACGCCGAGGTGGCGGTGCGATCACCGCTGCCGATCGACCCGGCCACCATCGAGCAGGTCACCTTCCTCGGTCGGGGATGGACGGTCGGGCTGGCCCAGGAGGCGGCGCTGAAGTGCCGCGAGGCGGCCACCTTCTGGGCCGAGGCGTACCCGGCGATGGACTACCGGCACGGTCCCATCTCGGTCGCCGCGCCGGGCCGGCTGGTCTGGGCGTTCGGTGAGCTGCCCGACGGGCTGCCCGAGGATGTGGCGGCCACCGGCGCGGCCTTCGTGCACAGCCGCACGCACGGCTGGCGCACAGTGCTGGGCAGTTGGTCTGCCGGCCGTACCCCGGTCGACCCGATGGCCGACCTGATCCTGGCCCAACGCTTCGCGGTCGCGCTGGCCACCAGCCGGGGCCTCGACCCGGACGCGCCCCGCCACCTGACCCGGTCCGTGGTGTTGGCGTGAGCGACGACCGCGTGGTCGTTGCGCTGGACGTCGGCGGCACCGGCATGAAATGCGCCCTGGTCCGGCCGGACGGCGTCGTGGTGAGCACCGAACGGCACCCCACCGACGCCGCACGCGGCCCGGCCGCCGTTGTCGGCACCATCCTGGACGTGGCCGGTGGGCTGGCCGACAAGGCCCGCGCCGACGGGCTCACCCCGATCGCGGTGGGCATCGCCGTGCCCGGGGTGGTGGACGAGGCACGCGGCGTCGCGGTCTGGTCGGCGAACGTGGGCTTCCGGGACGTACCCCTGCGGGACCTGAGCGTGCAGCGGCTCGGTCTGCCGACGGCGCTCGGCCACGACGTGCGTGCCGGTGGTCTCGCCGAGGCCCGACTCGGCGCCGGACGCGGCACCGGGCACGTGCTGTTCGTGGCCATCGGCACCGGCATCGCCGCCGCGCACGTCGTCGACGGCGCGGCCGCGGTGGGGGCCCACGGCGCCGCCGGGGAGATCGGCCACATTTTGGTCCGGCCCGACGGTCCGCGCTGCGGCTGCGGCCGCCCCGGCTGCCTGGAGGCGATCGCGTCGGCCGCCGCGATCGGCCGCCGCTACGCCGAACTCGCCGGCGACACCGCCGACGCCCCGGTGACCGCGGCCGAGGTGGCCGACCGGGCGACGGCCGGCGAACCGCTCGCCGGCCAGGTCTGGCAGGAGGCGGTCGAAGCGCTCGCCGATGGCCTCGCCAGCGGGCAGGCGCTGTTCGACGTGGCGACGATAGTGCTCGGCGGCGGCCTGGCCCAGGCCGGGGGCCGGCTGCTGACCCCGCTGCGGGTGGCGCTGCACGAACGGATGACCTTCCACCGGGAGCCGCAACTGGTCGCGGCAGCCCTCGGCGACGAGGCCGGTTGCCTCGGTGCCGCCCTGCTCGCCCTGGACGCCGTGGGTGTCCGTGACCAACAGGAGAAGCGATGACCGTACGGGTGAACGGCCGAGTGGTGACCCCGACCGGAGTCGTCCGACAGGGCTGCGTCGAGTGGGACGGTGATCGGATCACAGCGGTGGCCGAGTATCCGTCGGTGCGCGACGGGCACTGGATCGTGCCCGGCTTCGTGGACATGCACACGCACGGCGGTGGCGGGCACACCTTCACCACCGGTGACGCCGACGAGGCCCGCGCGGCGGCCGACTTCCACCTCGCCCACGGCACCACCACGCTGCTGGCCAGCCTGGTCAGCTCGCCCTTTCCGCTGATGCGGACGGCCACCGAGGCGTTCGCCCCGTTGGTCGAGGAAGGCGTGTTGGCGGGAGTCCACTTCGAGGGGCCGTACCTGTCGGCCACCCGCTGCGGCGCACAGAACCCGGAGTACCTCCGCGACCCGTCGACCGACGAGCTGGCCGAGCTGATCGAACTGGGCCGGGGTGCGATCCGGATGGTCACCCTCGCCCCGGAGCGCGACGGCGCGCTGGAGGCGATCAAGCTGCTCACCGCCCAGCGGGTGGTGGCGGCGGTGGGTCACACCGACGCCACGTACGAGCAGACCCGCGCCGCGGTCGCCGCCGGCGCGAGCGTCGGCACCCACCTGTTCAACGGCATGCGGCCGGTGCACCACCGTGAGCCGGGGCCGGTGGTGGCCCTGCTCGACGCGCCCACCGTGATCTGCGAGCTGGTCGCCGACGGGATCCACCTGCACGACGGCATGCTGACCTTCGTCACCACGACCGCCGGCCCGGACCGCGTCGCGCTGGTCACCGACGCGATGGCCGCCTCCGGCATGCCCGACGGCGAGTACGAGCTGGGCGGCCAGGCCGTCACCGTCGCTGACGGGGTGGCCCGACTCGCCCGCGACGGCGCGATCGCCGGCAGCACGCTGACCATGGACGCCGCGCTGCGGCACGCCGTGAACGCCGGAATCCCGATCGCCGACGCCGCACGGATGGTGGCCACCACCCCGGCGCGGGCCATCGGCCTGGGTGACCGGGTCGGGTCCCTCCAGGTGGGCCTCCGCGCCGACCTGGTGGTGCTCGACGACGACCTCAACGTGGTGCGGGTGCTGCGCGCAGGCTCCTGGGTGGAGTGACATGGCCGCGCCGGCGCCAACGGGCCGCGGACAACCGGGCTGGTGCCCTAGCTGAGGCTGGGGACGTCGACGCCGAGGACGGCCTGCTCGTCGGGGCGGTGCACCAGCACATCGGACAGGTACGACTGGACCGCGTGGCGCATCCCGACGTCCCGGCCGGCCTGCTCGGAGAGCAGCCACTTGTGCTCGATGATCTGGGCGAACAGTTCCTGCGGCTCCAGCTTCCGACGCAGGTGCGCGGGAACGGCCCGGACCACCGGCTCGAAGACCTCGGTGAGCCAGCGGTGGGCCGCCTGCTGCTCGTCGATCAGGTCGCTCTCGGCACGGTAGGCGTCCAGGTCGTTGAGCAGCTTGCGGGCCTGGTTCTCCTCGGCGTCCAGCCCGGTCAGCCGAAGCAGCCGCCGGGTGTGGTAGCCGGCATCGACGACCTTCGGCCGAACCAGGAAACGCCCACCGTCGATGGTCGACATGGCCACCTCGGCGACGTCGAAGCCCAGCTCGTTGAGGCGGCGGATCCGGCCCTCGATGTCGCGCCGGGCCTCCCGCTCGATCGCCTGCTCATAGGTGATCTCGTGCCAGAGCCGCTCGTAGCGCTGCACGACCTCCTCGCACACCACCTCCGGGTCGATGGACTCGTGCAGCAGGCCAGCGGCCTGCAGGTCCAGCGCCTCACCGAAGATGTTCACCCGGGCGATCTCCAGGTCCTCACCGCGCTGACCGTTGGAGAGCGCGTTGTGCAGGGCGCCTGTCTCCGCGTCCACCAGGTAGGCGGCGAAGGCCCCCGCGTCCCGCCGGAACAGCGTGTTCGACAGCGAGCAGTCGCCCCAGAAGAAGCCGGTCAGGTGCATCCGCACGATCAGGGCGGCGAGCGCGTCGAGCAGCCGGCTCATCGTCTCCGGGCGGAGGGTGTGCGAGAAGAGCGCCCGGTACGGCAGCGAGAACTGCAGGTGCCGGGTGATCAGCACCGATTCGAGCGGCTCCCCGTCCTCGGTCTGCCGGTCGGCGACGACCGCGACCGCCTCGACGGAGGGGAAGTCGATCCGCTCCAGGGCCCGGAGCAGGTCGTACTCCCGCTCGGCGATCCGCTCGCGGGTTTCCTTGAACGCGTACACGTAGTCGCCCAACCGGACGAAACGGACGATGTGCCGGGAGATGCCCTGCGGCAGCGCAACCAGGTGCTGGGCAGGCCACTCCTCCAGCGGTGTCGACCAGGGCAGGTCGAGCAGCGCCGGGTCCACGAGAGCAGACGTGATCCGCACGGGCACAAGCATGACTGGTCGTCCCCCTCATCCGCCTCTGATCGTGGTTGGGCCCACAGCGCCGCACACCCCGGCCTCGCGCCGGGCCGGTAGCGTGGTCGCGTGCTCAAACCCACAGCGGTACGACGTGACCTGCGGCTACGGCCCGTTCGCCCGGCCGGCTGGTGGTTCGACGCGCTCCTGCTGGTCGGTCTGGTCGGGTTGACGGTGGCGCTCGCCGCCGACCAGCTCTTCGGATTGGACCGGGCGGTCGCCGACTGGGCCGACGGGCACCGGCCGACCGCCGCGTACTGGATCGCCCGGGTGCTGAACTTCCTCGGCCAGGGCACCCCGCTGACCCTGATCGGCGTCGGGCTGGGCGTGCTGCTGGCCGTCCGGCTGCGTTCGGTGCGGCCGATCCTGCTGCCGGTGGTCGGGTTCGTGATCACCACCTTCACGATCGGTCCGCTGAAGGTCTGGACCGCGCGGGCGGCACCGAGCGCCAGCGTCAAGGAGCCGTTCCTGACACCCGAGCAGACCCTGCCGCTGTTCCACGACGACCTGCCGGTGCGGTTCGCCCAGTCCTACCCGTCGGGCCACGTCGCCAACGCGATCGTCTGGTACGGGGTCATCGCGCTGCTGCTCGCCCCACTGGCCCGCACTTTCGGCCGGCAACTCCCGAGCCGGCTCGTCACCGTGATCCGCGTCGTACCGCCGCTGGTCGTCCTCACCACCACCACCTACCTCGGCTGGCACTGGCTGACCGATTCGGTCGCCGGGCTGCTGCTGGGCCTGCTCCTGGACCGGCTGCTGCACCGGGTGCCCTGGGACGATCTGCCGCTCCCCGGCCGGTTACGCGCGTGGGACCGGCCGTTCACCTCGTACCCCTAGGTTCTGATTCATGGATCAACTGGCGCGGCGGCTGGGCGTACCCGATGCGGTTGTCATCGGGTTGGGCTCGATGCTGGGCGCGGGCGTCTTCGTGGTCTTCGGCCCGGCGGTGGCGGCGGCCGGCGGTGCCGGCCTGCTGCCCGCGCTGGCGCTGGCCGGCTTCGTGGCCTTCTGCAACGCGACCAGTTCGGCGCGGCTGGCGGCCCAGTACCCGGAGTCCGGCGGCACCTACGTCTACGGCCGGGAGCGTCTCGGGCCGTTCGCCGGGTTCCTGGCCGGTTGGGGCTTCGTGGTCGGCAAGACGGCGAGCTGCGCGGCGATGGCGTTGACCGTCGGGGCGTACCTCTGGCCGGGCCAGGCCCGATTGGTAGCCGTCGGCGCGGTGCTCGCGGTGACCGCTGTGAACCTTCGCGGCATCGGCAAGACCGCCACCGTGACCAGGGCGTTGGTGGCGCTGGTGCTGGCGGTGCTGGCAGTGGTCACCGTCGTCGGCCTGGTCGGTGGGCCGGTGCATCTGGGCCGGCTCGGCGAGCCCGGCGGCTCGGCGCGGGGCGTGCTCACCGCCGCCGGGTTGCTGTTCTTCGCCTTCGCCGGGTACGCCCGGATCGCCACGCTGGGCGAGGAGGTCCGCGACCCGCAACGGACCATTCCGCGCGCGGTGCCGCTGGCGCTCGGGGTGGTGCTCGTGATCTACCTGGTGCTGGCGGCGGTCACCCTCGGCGTGCTCGGCGCCGACCGGCTGGCCGGATCCGCCGCGCCCCTGGTCGACGTGGTGACCGCCGCCGGGCTGCCCGGCCTGGCGTGGGTGGTCCGCGCCGGTGCCACCATCGCGGTCGTCGGGGTGCTGCTGTCACTGGTCGCCGGGGTCGGTCGGACCACCCTCGCCATGGCCCGCCGCCGTGATCTGCCCGGTGCGCTGGCCGCGGTGCACCCGGTGCACCAGGTGCCGCACCGCGCCGAACTGGCGGTGGCCGCCGTGGTGATCGTGGTGGTGCTGCTCGGTGACGTACGCGACGCGATCGGCTTCTCCAGCTGCACGGTGCTGGTCTACTACGCGATCACCAACGCGTCTGCGCTCACCCTGGGGCGGGACCCGGACCGGCGGTTGCCGGTCCGGGTGCTCGCCGTTCTCGGGCTGGTCGGGTGCCTGCTGCTCGCTGTCAACCTGCCGCTGAGCAGCGTGATCGCCGGCTTCGGTGTGCTCGCCGTGGGTGCCGCCTTCCACGCCCTGCGGGTCCGCCGCTGACCCGGGCAGACGGTCGGAGTCAGCGGCTCAACCGTTGGTAGCGGCGCACGGCCAGCGGGGCGAACGTCGCGATCAGCAGCACCGGCCACAGCACCGCCAACAGCATCGCGTGCTCCGCCGGCCAGGAGTCACCACCCAGGCCCGGGTTGCCGAACAGTTCGCGGATCGCCGCGACGGTGGCCGACAACGGATTCCACTCCGAGATCGTCCCGATGACCGACGGCATCAGCTCGGGTGACACGAAGACGTTGGAGATCGCGGTCAGCGGAAACGCCGCCGGAAAGACGATGACGCCGACGGTGTCCGGGTTGCGGACCAGAAGCGCCAGGTAGATCCCCATCCAGGTGATGGCGACTCGCAGCAGCAGGAGGAGCCCGACGGCGAGCAACGCCCTGCCCACACCCTCGCGCCACTGCCATCCGACGAGCAGGCCACACACCAGGAGGGTGGACATCTCCAGCAGGGCGCGCAGCAGGTCGGCCGCGCTGCGACCGGTCATCAGGGCGGACCGTGCCATCGGCATCGACCGGAACCGGTCGACCACACCCCGGCTGAGGTCCAGCGCCACGCCGGTCGCTGTGGCCCCCAACCCGTAGAGCATCGTCATCACGAAGACCCCGGGCAGCAGGAACTCGCGGTAGTCGCCGCCACCCGGCACCTGCATGCCGCTGCCGAACACGTACCCGAAGACCAGCACGAACATGATCGGCAGCGAGAAGTAGAGGATCAGCTCCTCCGGCGCGCGAACCACGTGGGTCATGTTCCGCCTGATCATCGTCCAACCGTCGACGATCGCCGTGGTCATGCCATCTCCACAGTTCGTCCGGCCCCGACCGGCTCGCGGGCCTCATCCGGCCGGTGCCCGGTCAGGTGCAGGAATGCCTCGTCCAACGTCGCGCGCCGCAGGCCGATGTCCTCGACAGCGATCCCGGCGTCGTCCAGCGCGCGAACCACGTCGACCAGGCCGGCGACGCGATCGACCACCGGCACGCTGAGCCGTCGAACCTCCGGGTCGAGTTCGGGCTCCGCGCCGCAGATCCGCGCGACGAGGCGGACCGCCTTGCTCAGCTCGGCCGCGTCGCGGACCACCACCTCGATCCGGTCGCCGCCGGTCATCGCCTTCAGTTGGTCCGGTGATCCCTCGGCCACCACCCGGCCGGCGTCGATCACCGAGATCCGGTCGGCGAGCTGATCGGCCTCCTCCAGGTACTGCGTGGTGAGCACGACCGTGGTCCCGTCCGCCACGAGACCTCGGACCAGGTCCCACACCTGGTTGCGGCTGCGCGGGTCCAGGCCGGTCGTCGGCTCGTCCAGGAACAACACCCGCGGCGTACGGATCAGACTGGCGGCGAGGTCCAACCGGCGACGCATCCCACCCGAGTACTCACCGGCGGACCGGCTCGCCGCCTCGTCCAGCCCGAACCGCTCCAGCAGTTCATCGGCGCGTCGGCGGGCCTCCCGTCGGCCGAGCCGGAACAGCCGGCCGAACAGCTCCAGGTTCTGCCGGCCGCTGAGGATCTCGTCGACCGCGGCGTACTGCCCGGTCAGCCCGATCCGGGCGCGCACTTCGTCCGGATGGCGCAGCACGTCGTACCCGGCCACCGTGGCCCTTCCCGTGTCGAAGCGCAGCAGGGTGGTGAGGATCCGTACGGCAGTCGTCTTGCCCGCGCCGTTCGGTCCCAGCAGTCCGTGGACCGTGCCGGGCGGCACTGTCAGGTCGAACGTGTCGAGCGCCCTGGTCGGGCCGTACCGCTTGCCCAGACCCTCGGCGACCACCTCGAATGTCGTCATGCCCCCACGGTGCGGCCCGACGCTGACGGGTCACGCACCGCCCGCTGACAGCGGCGCACCGGCCTTCTCCGCCTCGGTGATCTCCTTCAGGACGAGAACGATCTCCGCACGGGCTGCCTCGCCGACGTACCAGCCGGTGAGCCCGCCGGTCAGCGCCTCCTCGCAGAACCGCCTCGCGGCAACCAGGTCCCCGCGCACCCGGGCCACCTGGGCGAGGCCGAGCCGGGCGCTGGCCACGAACTCGGGCGCACCGCTGCGCTGCGCGAGGAGCAGCGCACCGGCGAAGTCCTCGTGCGCCCCCGCGAGGTCACCGGCGCGCAGCCTTATCTCGCCCCGGGTACGCAGCATGTCGGCCTGGTCGACGGCCGACCCGAGCGCCTTGACCAGTCCCATGGCCTCATCCATGTGGGCGCCCGCGGTCTCCGGATCGCCCTGCCAGGCGGCCAGTTCGCCGAGCGCACCGAGCGTGATCATGGTGCCCCACCGGTCCCCGGTGCCGCGGAAGCCGTCGAGCGCTGTGGCCAGCGCGGCCCGGGCGCGGTCCCGTTGGTCGCTCCACATCAGCGCCGAGCCGCTGCCCATCGCGCCGAGCGCGTTGATCCACGGGTCCGGGCCGACCAGCCGTCGCAGCTCCCCCATCAGCTCGTCGACATCCTCGGCACCGCCGGAGGGCGGTCCCGTCGAGATCCCCGACAGGTACAGCAGGAAGGGCTGTCGCGGCGGCCGGTCGAGGCTGCGGATCACGGACCGCTGCGTCCCGAGCGACGGCAGAGACCCGGAGCCAGCGAGCGAGGCGTTGTAGACGCAGAGGGCGAACTCCTCGCCCAGCCCCGGCGGCGCCTCGGTGCCGAGCAGTTCGAGGACGTCCGCGGCGAGCCGCGCCCCTTCCCCGCGCATGCCGCGCAGCCACCAGTAGAACGACAGGGCCGCGACCATTCCAGCCGCGTCGGACGCGTCACCGGCCGCGGTGGCCCGACGCAACGCCGCGTGCAGGTTGTCCCGCTCCGCGTCGAGGCGTCGCAGCCAGTGCAGTTGCTCCGCGCAGCGGAGGTGGTCGCTGGCGGTCCAGGCGAACTCCAGGAAGTACGCGGTGTGCGCGCGACGCAGTTGGTCGGCCTCGCCGGCCTCGGCGAGACGCTCCGCACAGAAGGCCCGCACCGTTTCGAGCATCCGGTACCGGCCACCCGTCATCTCCACGAAGGACTTGTCGACCAGACCGGTGAGCGCGTCGACGAACTCGGCGGTGGGCAGGCCACAGACCCGCTCGGCCGCCTCCAGCGTGGCCCCACCGGCGAAGACGGTCAGCCGTCGGGCCACGTGCCGTTCGGCGTCGTCGAGCAGATCCCAACTCCACTCGACCACGGCCCGCAGGGTGCGGTGTCGCGGCGACGCGGCCCGGTTGCCCGTCGACAACAGCCGGAACCGGTCGTCGAGACGGGCGGCCACCTCGGCGACGGGCAACGCCCGCAGCCGCGCTGCGGCCAACTCGATCGCCAGCGGCAGGCCGTCCAGGCTGCGGCAGATCCGCAGCACCATCTCGACGTTGGCCGGCGTGACGGTGAAGTCGGGCGCGACGTCGGCGGCCCGTTGGGCGAAGAGGCCGACCGCCGCGTAGTCGTCGGCGTCCAGCACGGACGCGCCGAGCGGTGGCAGGCTGAGCCCGGACAGCGGGCACAGCGCCTCACCGGCCAACCCCAGCGGCTCCCGACTGGTGGCCAGGACGCGCAACGCCGGGCACGCGCTCAGCAACCGGGCCGCCAGCTGGGCCGCGTCGACGAGGACGTGCTCGCAGTTGTCGAGGACCAGCAGCAGCCGCCGCTCGGCCAGCGCCTCGACCAACCGGTCGGTGGTCTGCCAGCCCGGCTCGGCCGGGGCACGCAGGCCCGCGTCGCGTAGGCCGAGCGCACTCAGCACCGCCTGCGGAACGTCCGAACCGTCAGCCAGCCCGGCCAACTCGACGAAACGGACCTCCCCGTCGACCCGGCCAGCGGCCTCGATCGCCAGGCGCGTCTTGCCCGCGCCCCCGGGGCCGGTGAGGGTGACCAGCCGCCGCTCTCCGAGCAGGTCGCCGACGCGCTTGAGCTCCTCCTCGCGCCCGACGAAGGTGGTGAGTTGACTCGGCAGCACCGGTTCGGCCGACCCGCGTTCCGCCCCACGCAGCACCGCCAGGTGGACCGCGGCCAAATCCGCCGACGGGTCGACGCCGAGCTGCTCGGCCAACGTGTGCCGGGCATCCTCGAACTCGGCCAGCGCCTCGGCCGGCCGGCCCAGCGCCGCCAGGGCGCGCATGAGCTGGCCACGTAGCCGCTCCCGCAGCGGATGCGCGACGACCACTTCCCGCAGCTCCGCGATCAGGGCGCTCTGTGCGCCCAGCGCCAGATCCGCCTCGACCCGATTTTCGATGGCGGCCAGCCGCAGTTCCTCCAGCCGGGCCGCTTGAGCGGGCGCGCCGGCTGCGCCGATGGCATCGGCCAGGGCGGGACCACGCCACAGCTCCAGCGCCTCACGCAACGCCGCCGCCGCGCGGGGCCAGTCGCCGTCGACGAGCGCGCGGCGTCCCTCCTCGGCGAGCCGTTCAAAGCGGTACGCGTCGACGTCGTCGGGATCCACCGCCAGGCGGTAACCGGCCGGGTGGAACTCAACCGGGTCGTGCCCGGCGGGCAGTGCCTGACGCAGTCGCGACACCTGGGACTGGAGCGCGTTGGCCGCACCTCGGGGCGGGTGCTCGCCGTACAGGCCGTCGATCAGTCGGTCGGCGGAGACGACCCGTCCCGCGTTGAGCAGAAGCAGCGCCAGCAGGGCACGCAGCCGAGGCCCGCCCACGGGGACCTCTCGCCCGTCGGCCAGCACGACCTGGGTCGGACCCAGGATGCGGAAACGCATGCCATGGATTGTCGCTCAGTGCCGCCCGGTTCCTGCTGCGTCGGGTGCTGTCAGCTCACCTCGCCGGGCCCGTCATGCCGGCGGGTCAGCTCACGTTCGTCAGGTTGAACACCGTTGGTCGTCGAGGGCGCATCTCCACCCGGAGGGACGGGATGTGCCGCGCCACCCCCCGGGCCCGTCTGCCCCGGCACGGGGGGAGACGCCGCCGCCGGGGTGTGCGCTCCGCCGTGGACCGACCCGGCCGGTCGGGTGACCGGCTCCGGGTGGGCCGGCGGGGCGCACTGGCGCGTCAGCCAGTCCAGCCCGCGCCGCCGGGCGACGACGGTCAGCCGGTCGCCGGCGAAGATCACCTGGCGGGGGTCGAGGTCCTTCCACCAGATGGTCCTGGCGCCGCCGGCCGGGGTGCGGGCGATCAACCGGACCTGCCCGTCCCGGTTGACCGCGTCCAGCGGTCGACCGTCCAGCTCGGAGCCGGCGGCGACCGGCACCTCGGCGACCGGGAGCGCGTGCCGGTCGACCGGGATGGTGCGGATCACGGCGCGTTCGGTGAGCGCCCCGATGAAGGCCGGGGCGGCCAGGTAGGAGACCGAGCGGGACACCCCGAGTGCGAAGGTCTCCTCCACCCGTTCGGCGAAGTCACCGTCGAAGAGCCGCAGCACCACGCGCAGGTCGGCGCGGAGGTCGCGGGCGGCGAGGGCCGCCTCCAGGTTGGCCACGTCGTCGGTGGACGCCACCACCAGCGCCTGACAGTCGGCCACCGAGGCGGAGGCGAGTGTCTCCGGCAACGCGGCGTCGCCGACGATCAGCGGCACCTCCAGTTGGCGGGCCAGGGCGGCGCCGCGCGGCTCCGGATCCTTGTCGATCGCCACCACTTCGACGTCGTACTCGCGTAGCTGCGCCATCACCCGGGTGCCGACGTTGCCCAGACCGATCACCACCACGTGCCCGACCCGCGAGGGTTGCAGGCGGCCGGTGTGCAGGGCCAGTCGGGCGTTGACGATGCCGTCCACCACGACGGCGGTGATCAGTGGGATCAGCGCCAACCCGGCCAGGTTGAGCACCACCTGCATGATCTGCGCGTCCGCCGCCTTGGCAGTGTCCGGGTCGGCCCCGCTGAGCGTGGTGACCAGCGTCAGGTACAGCGCCTCCAACGGCGACACGTCCTCGGCGCGGGAGATCAGGGCCCCGAGCACAGCGATCACCGCGAGCACCAGCATCACCGCGATGCCGATCTTGCGGGTGGCGAAGCCGCGTACCGCTCCCAGCACCACAGTGACCGGGCGACGCCGGCGGCGGGCCCGGACCAGCCGACGGGCGGCGACCTCCGTGCCCGGCGGCTGACCGGTCGCCTCGGCGAGCACCAGGTCCGCGCCGGCCTGCTCGGCCGGCAGCAGCTCCACCCCCCGCGCCTCGCTGAGGTGCGCCAACGCGCAGACCACGTCCTGCGGTCGGACGTCGGCCCGACGCGCCACCCGCAGCGTCTTGTCCCGATGTTGGAAGGAACTCGGGTCGACCTCGTTGAGCGCGGCGGCCACGAAGGCCGGCGCGGCCATCTCGGCGTCGGAGAGCACCTCGACCGGGGCCTTGAGCAGCTTGCGCACGCCGTCGGCGAGGGTGCCGTTGAACATCCGCAGCACCTGGCGGACCCGCTGGTCGACGGCCTGGGCGCAGAGCGCGGCGTGCAGGTTGCCCACGTCGTCCTGGTGCAACAGGGCCAGCCCGGTCGCGCCGGCCAGACCGGCGGCCTCGAAGGTGGCCACGTCCAGCCGGTCCGAGCGGACCACCCGGACCCCGCGCAGCCCGGCCACGTCCGGCCCGTTGCTGCGGTAACGCTCCGGCACCACGACTGTCACCCGGGCCCCACCGACCGGCAGCTCGGATTCGAGCATCGCCCGGGCCACGTAGTAGGCGAGCGCGTCCCTGCCACAGATCACGTAGTGCGGGCGCGGATCACCGACGGACCGCAGTCGCCAGTTCCACTCGACCGCCCGTCGCGCCCGGTCCCGCCACGGCTCCGCCATGCCCGGATCGTAATCAGCACTGCCACCCTGGGCGACCCCGTCCGGATCATTCCGCGGCCAGGTATGTCCGCCCCGGCGACGGGTAGAGCAGCGGCATGCAGACGTTCCTCCCGTACCCGGGCTTCCTGGCCAGCGCCCGCACGCTGGACCAGAAGCGGCTCGGCAAGCAGCGGGTGGAGGCCATCCAGGTGCTGCGCGGGCTCACCCGACTCGGGTACGGCTGGCGCAACCACCCGGCCGTGAAGATGTGGGCCGGGTACGAGGAGGCGCTCGTCCGCTACGGGCTGGACATGTGCGCGGTCTGGACCGAACCGGGGCGGGCCGACACCTGCGCCACCACCATGACCGTCGACCTCGCCGACGCCTGCGGGGCGGGCGTCGTACGCACCCAGGACGAGCTGGCCCGGGCGGGTGAGCTGCCGCCGTGGCTGGGCCGCGACGACCTGCACCTCAGTCACCGCTCGTCGCTGCTGCGCAAGGACCCGGCGCACTACCGCCCACTGTTCGGCGACGACGTGCCGGAGAACCTGGAGTACGTCTGGCCGACCTCCGACCGTCCCCGCCGTTGCTTGCCAGCCGACTGAGCCGAGGTGGGGCAGACTGGGCCCATGGCGCTGTCGCAAGTGGTAGGTCGGCTGATCGGCGTACGGCAGCACCAGGTGGACCCGGGCGGCGGTGGCGCCGACCGGGTGCCGCGACCGACCACGGCGCTGGTGGTGGGTGGCGGCATCGCCGGGATGTCGGCGGCGGTGGTGTTGGCCGAGCGGGGTGTGGCGGTCACGGTGCTGGAGGCGGCACCCACCCTCGGTGGTCGGCTGGGTGCCTGGCCGGAGGCGCTCGCCGACGGCAGCCAGCAGAACGAGCACGGCTTCCACGCGTTCTTCCGGCAGTACTACAACTGGCGGTCCATCCTCCGCCGGATCGACAATGACCTGGGTTTCCTCAAGCCGATTCCGGGCTACCCGATTCTCAGCGAGCAGTGGCCGACCGAGGAGTTCGGCAGGTTGCCGCCCGCGCCACCGGCGAACCTGCTGGCGCTGCTGCTGCGCAGCCCCAGCCTGCGCCTGGCCGACCTGCGACTGATGGACCGGGACGCGGCGCTGCCGCTGCTCAGCTATGACCCGGTGCGCACCTACGCGGACCTGGACGACACCACAGCCGACGAGTTGCTGGCGTCGCTGCGGCTGCCGGACCGGGCTCGGGCGATGCTGTTCGAGGTCTTCTCGCACTCGTTCTTCAACCATGAGGCGGAGATGTCGGCCGCCGAGATGGTCGCCCAGTTCC
This sequence comes from Micromonospora sp. NPDC049089, assembly GCF_040648775.1. Lineage (NCBI taxonomy): Bacteria > Bacillati > Actinomycetota > Actinomycetes > Micromonosporales > Micromonosporaceae > Micromonospora > Micromonospora sp. NPDC049089. The sequence continues at coordinate 41,996 of NZ_JBEZEH010000002.1, read as the reverse complement.
ACTTCTATCTGCTCGGCAACCCGGAGGGGCTGGCCTTCGACTGCCCCGACGAGGACTACGCCACGGCGATCTGGGAGCCGCTGACCCGGCACGTGGAGAAGCACGGCGGCCGGGTCCTCACCGGCTGCGCCGCCACCGGGGTGCACCGCGACGCCGAGGGGTGGCGGGTGACGACCACCGACGGCGGCAGCCATCCGGCGGGTCACGTCGTGCTCGCCGTCGACCCGCCTGCGCTCGCCGCGCTGGTGGCGGCCTCTCCGGACCTGGCCGAGCAGGCACCCGAGCTGGCGGCACGGATGCCGGCCTTCGGCACCCCCGGCCCGCCGTACGCGGTGGCGCGGTACTGGTGTGACGGGGACGTGTCCGCCGAACGGGCGGTGTTCAGCGGCGTGTCCCGGCAGCCCACTCTGGACTCGGTGACGCTCTACCACCGGCTGGAGAACGAGTCGCGGCGCTGGGCGCAGCAGACCGGCGGCTCCGTCGTCGAGCTGCACGCGTACGCCTGCGAGCCCGGCGTGCCGGCCGAGGAGCTGGCCGAGCGGATGCGCCGCGAGCTGGTCGCGCTCTGGCCGGAGGCCGGCGACCTGCGGGTCCGCGAGCTGCGGGCCCGGGTGGAGGCGCAGGCGCCGGCTTTCACGCCGGGCAGCCACGCCTGGCGACCGGGGGTACGCACCGACGCGACCGGCCTCTACCTGGCGGGTGACGGCATCGCCACGGACTTCCCGAGCGCGTTGATGGAACGCTCGGCCGCGACCGGGATCATCGCCGCGAACCACATCCTGCGCGCCGAGGGTGGCGCGGCCGAGCCGGTGCTCTCGATCCGACCGCGTGGTCTGCTGGCCGGCCGCACGAAGCCAAATCGACAAAACATGACATAAGCCACGGTACGCTGCCGTACGCTCGAATGATCAACCGTCGATCGGCCGGGCGGGAGGGCAGCGGGAGATGTCACCACTGCACCGCGCCGGCGCGGAGAACGGCTCGTCGACGGACGAGATCGGCCGCGACGACGCGTACCCGCTGATCCGCGACGAGCGCGCCTGCATCGTCACCGCGCTCCGGCTGGGCTGGTGGATGGCGGACGCCTACCACCACGGGCAGCACGCGGAGCCCAGCGCCTTCGTCGAGGCCCGCCCGGCCGTACCGCCGGCCAAACTCTCCAACCTCACCGAGATGTCCGCCCACCGTCGGATGCGGATGTACCTCGACGGGGTGGACGTCGCCCTGGCCCAGATCGCCGACCTCACCCGGCACACCGGGCCGGTACCCGACACGTCGGCCGCCCGCGCCCTGCTCCCCGACCTGGGCCAGCCCGACCCCGCCGACCCGGTGCCGCTGCTGCTCGCCCTCGACGACCTCAACGTTGAGGTGCTGCGCTGGGCGATGGCCGCCAACCACCGGGTCGGGCTGGCCTACCGACTGGGCCGGTCAGTGGCCGACACCGTCCGAGCCGGCGACGTCACGCAGTTGCTGCGGCAGTTCGGCGGCCGGCAGGTCCAGATCAGCCGGTGGCTGGACGAGTTGGCCAGCGTGCTGCCGCCGTACTCGGCCGCTGTGGTGCGCCGCTCACTGGCCGCCTGGGCGAGCGCTGTCGACCGCGCCGGTCACGGGGATCCGACCGAGCCGACGCCCGCCACCCTCAGCCGGGCGCTGCGCGGCCAGGGCGACCTCTGGCGCGACGTGCTCACCGGCGGCCTGCACCCGCGCGACCTGCTCGACGAGGAGGACTACGCGGTGATCGCCCGGAACCTGATCATTCGAGACCGGCGACTGGTGGCGCAGGCGGCCCGAGGCATCTTCTGGCCGGTGCTCGTACCCCTGCTGCTCGTGCTCTTCGCGGTCGTCGGGGTGAGTGCCGCCGCGGCCGCCGGCTCACCGACCACCCGGGCCACAGTGGCCCTGGTGGGCCTCGGCGCCGGGCTGGCGGCGATCTGGCGGTCGGTCTCCGGGCCCGCGCTGTCCGTCGCCGGTGAGGTCAACCGGCCGCTGCTGGACAGCGAACTCACCGCACGGATGGCACTGCGGCTGAACCGACCGCTGACCACCGCCCAGGTCTCGGCCAAAGCGGTTCCCCGCACCCGCCGCCAGCGGCGTCCCGACGGGGCCGGCCGATCGAAATACGTTGCCCGTGTCTCCCGGGTCGACCTACCGTGAGCGCGCAAGGTCAACCACCACCGCGGGAGCAGCTCATGACGATGTGGCACATCAGCATCGTGCTGTCGACGCTGCCCGGTGACGGTTGCCGAGCGGAAGGTCCCCGGGCGGGCCGGCCCGACTGACGCGTGTCCTGACGCGCTGAGCCGCCCCGTCCGACAACCGGACCGGGCGGCTTCCTGCTGTCCGTCACCATTCGGAAAGGAGTCCCGGTGGATGCCGTCCTCGTCATCAACGCCGATCTCGGCCCGCTGCACCGGGTCACCGTCCAACACGCCGTCCGCATGCTCTGCCGTCGGGTGGCCGAGATCCACGAGGCCGAGCCCGACCGGGTGATCGGGGTCTTCCCGATGCCCCGGGTGGTGCGGCTGGTCCGCTTCGTCGTCACCCGGTGGAGGTTCAGCTCCGGGCCGGCCTGGTCGCGGGCCGGTGTGCTGCGCCGCGACGACAGGTGCTGCGCGTACTGCGGCGGCCCGGCCTCCACCATCGACCACATCCTGCCCCGCTCGCGCGGCGGCCGGAACACCTGGCGGAACACCACCGCCGCCTGCTACGCCTGCAACCAGCGCAAGGGGGACCGGACGCCGGCGGAGGCGGGCATGCCGCTGCGCCGGGAGCCGGTGAACCCGGGCTGGGCGGCGTTGGCCGGGCGGTGACGGACCGGCCGGCGGGAACGGGGGGCCGCGTCCCGGGTACGACCCGGGCGCGGCACCCGCCGGCCCCCGATCAGGCGGCGCGTTCCTTGACCTTCGGCCTCAACTGGCCGCTGGGGCACTGAACCCTGATCTCGCTGCGGTGCTCCGGGGAGGTCAGCTCGACCACGATCTGCTGTGCCGGCCCCGGGTCGTACCCCTCGGCCCGGAAACCGGGTGCGAGCACCACGCTGAGCACCTCGACCGACTTTCCCACGCAGCGAGCGGTGACCGTCCCGCCGAGCGCGTCGACCGGTACGCCGACGCCAGGTGTCGGGGTCGGCGCGGCCGAGGTCGGGGGCGGTCCGGCGGTGGTGGTCGTCGGGCCCGGGACCGCTGTCACGCCCGGACCGGCCGGAGAGCTGGTCCGGGTGGCGGGCGAGCTCCTCCTGGTCGTCGGTACGACGACCGGTCCGGCATCGGCCACGTCGGTCGGGTCCTCGGTGCGGGGCATCCCCACCGTGGTGGTGCCGGGGCCGCTGCTGGTCGGCGCGGCGCTCTGTCCCTGTCGATTGCTGAAGTCACCGAGCGGCCCGGCGAGCGCCACGGCGGCGATCACAGCCCCGCCGACCGTCAGAATGGCTCGCCCCCGACGCCACGGCCCGCGCCTCGTCCGCACCGCCGAGTCACCCGTCGTTCGGGCACCCTCGGGCCTGGCTCTGGTCGGCCCGGTGCCGGTCTGCTCCGTGCCGGCCAGCTCGGGGCTGGTCTGCTCAGTGCCGGCCTGCTCGGTGTCGTTCTGTTCGGTGCTGGTCTGCTCGGTGCTGGTCTGCTCGGTGCTGGTCTGCTCGGTGCTGGTAGGGCCGGTCTGCTTGGTTACGTCGGCCGCCGGTTGGGCGGCGACGGCAGCCGCCTCGGGGGCGGCCCCGCTGGCGGCGGCGAGCAGTATGCGGGCCGCGTCGGTGGCCGGTGGCCGATCGGCGGGGTCGGCGGCCAGGCACCAGCGGTAGAGCCGGTGCACCTCGGGCGGCACGCCGTCGATCGCGGGCAGCGGGTCCGGTTCGACGGGCGTGTGCGAACGGACCATCCGGGTCTGCGCCTCGGCGGGCCACGGCAACCGGCCGGTGAGCACCCGGTACAGCAGCAGGCCGAGGGCGTACACGTCGCTGGCCGGCCGCACCTCGCCAGCCTGCAACCGCTCCGGCGCCAGGTACGCCGGCGTGCCCATCAGCCGCCCCTCGAAGTCGATCTCCGGCGCGCCGACGGCTGCCGCGATCCCGAAGTCGAGCACCTTCGCACCGGTCGGCGTGAGCATCACGTTGGCCGGCTTGATGTCGCGGTGCACCAGCCCCTGGTCGTGCGCTGCGGCGAGCGCCGAAGCCACCTCGGCACACACCCGCAGACCGGCGCGCGGGGGCAACGGCCCGACCACCAGCCGGCGCTCCACTGTGGGACCGCCGAGCAACTCCATCACCACGAACGGGACCTCGGCACCGTCCACCACCGACTCGCCGTAGTCGTAGACGCTGGTGACGTGCGGGTGCGACAGCCGAGCCGCGGCCTTGGCCTCGCCCCGGATCCGCTGCCGGGCGTCGGTGTCCGAGGCGACCAGCACCTTCACCGCCACGTCCCGTTCGAGCACCTCGTCGTACGCCCGATGCACCGCCGACATGCCGCCACTGCCGAGGCGCTCGAGGAGCCGGTAGCGGCCCGCAAGCAACTGATCACGCTGCACGACGGACAGCCTGCCGTACCGACCTGGGTCGCGGATACCCGGGATCGAGATGTTGCGATGGGTGGGAGCAGGTTGCGGCTACCGTCCGCGCAGATCCGGGTGGGCGCGCAGGAACGCCTCGCCCCGACGGGCGTTGCGGACGATCGACACGATCAGCACCACCCAGAGCACCAGCAGCAACCCGCCGATCATCGCGTGGAACGGCGCGAACCCCACGAAGACCTGACCGACGCTAGTCATCAGCAGACCGGCACACAGCACCGCAAAGTACCGTTGATTGACGAACTGTTTGGCGGTTTCCACGAGCAGACCCGGGTCTTCATCGGCCTCCGGTGCGTCGCGTCGAACCTGCCGATCCAGCCGACGACGGCGCGACCAACTGAGCCCGACCAGGGGCGAGTGTCGTGCCGATCGGTAGCGGCCGGTGCGTACGACCCAGACGGCTGCGGCCACCTCGACGATGACTCCGAGGATCACCAGGGCGAGTCCCAGGTTGCTGGCCCAGCCCGGCGGGTCACCATCGAAGATGCCGGTGTTCTGGCCACCCATCGCGACACCGACCGCGAGCGCGCCGACCACTGCGGGCAGCAGCACGAAACCAAGAATCAGACGAAGTCGCCGGTCGTTCCGGTCCGGATTCGTCGCCGTCTCGTCCATAGTGGTCCCCCGATCACCGCGTGGAGCGGGATCTACCCATCGACGGCGGCGGCGGAAACCCTGCCGACTCAGGCGTCGGTCGGTGGCTGCCAGGCGAAGCGGGGCGTACGCCGCTCGGTCACCGCCGCGACCCCTTCCCGGGCCTCGCCGGTCGTCGTCACCTTTCGGTGCCACCAGGCGATCCGCGCGGGCTCGGCGCGATCGTCGATGATCTCCTTGGCGGCGGCGATGCTCAGCGGGGACCGCATGGCGATCGTCGCGGTCAGCTCGTCCACCCGTGCGGCGAGCCGGTCGACCGGTAGCAGTTCGTCGACCAGGCCGATCCGCAGGGCGCGCTCGGCGTCGATCAGCTCGGCGGTGAACAGCAGGTGCTTGGCGGCGGACGGGCCAACGAGCCGGGCCAGCCGGCGTGTCGTCGGCGCCGGATAGACAAGCCCGAGCCGGGCCGGCGGTACGCCGAAACGGGCGTCGTCGGCGGCGATCCGCAGATCGCAGGCAACCGCGAGTTGTGCCCCACCGCCGACGCAGGCACCCCGGATGGCCGCGATCGTCGGCTTGGCGAACCGGGCCAGCCGTTCCTCGGCGGCGACCGCGATGCTGGCGTCACCGGCGTCCAGCAACTCGGCCAGGTCACCGAGGTCCGCGCCCGCGCAGAAGGCGTCGCCGGCACCGGTGAGCACCAACGACCGTACGGCCGGGTCGGGCTCCAGCCGGTCGAGCAGTTCGGGGAGCTGACGCCACATGGCCGCGGTCATGGCGTTGCGCCGGGCCGGGTTGTGCATCACCACGGTGGCGACCGGCCCGGTCACCTCGACTGTCAACTCCGCGTCCGACACATCGGCCCCTTCCCGGCGTCACCTGTGCGGCGCCACCGATCTGCCCGCCAGCGTCGTCGCCCCGCTGCCGCGACCATAACGACGCGAGCCCGACGACCACCGTGAGGGGTGGCCGTCGGGCCCGCGCGTGAGCCGTCAGGTCAGGAGACGTTGATCGCGGTGTCGTCGACCACGAACGACGTCTGGAGCGAGGAGTCCTCCACGCCCGTGAACTTCAGGCTGACGGTCTGACCGGCGTACGACGCCAGCGAGAAGGACTTCTGGCTGTAGCCGGTGGCCTTGTTCAGGTTCGAGTAGGTCGCCAGGGTGGCCAGAACGGTTCCGCTCGAGTTGAGCACCTGCACGGTGAGCTTGTCGTAGGCGACGCTGCTGGTGGTCTCGGCGGAGTCGATGTGCAACCAGAAGCTGAGGGCGTACGACGCGCAGCCGGCCGGCAGGCTCACCGACTGGGCGAGCGTCTCGGTACGGGTGCTGCCGTACCCGTTCAGCCACGCCTTCCACGACCCGGTGCGGGCTGCCTGGCTGCTGGAGCTGGTGATCACCCCGGAGCTGGCCGACCAGCCGGTGGCCCCGGATTCGAAGCCCGGGTTGGCCAGCTTCTGACCCGGCGCGGTGCAGCCGCCACCGGTGCCGTTCACGGTCAACGTGTAGGTGGCGCTGCGGGTGACCGCGCCCGCTCCGTTCACGGTGATCGAGTAGGTGCCGGCCGGGGTGCTCGCCGAGGTGCTGATGGTGAGGGTGGACGAGCCGCCGGAGGTCACGGAGGCGGGGCTGAACGCGGCGCTCGCCCCGCTGGGCAGGCCGGACGCGGAGAACGTCACCGTCTGCGCCGAGCCACTCGTGGTGGCGGTCGACACGGTGGTGGCGGCGGAGCTGCCCGGGTTGACCGAACCGGCGGTCGGCGAGAGCGACACCGAGAAGTCGTTGCCGGTCGAGCAGGCGGAGTCGCTGCCGGCCACGTTCACCGCGGTCCAGGCTGCCTGCACGGCCTTGTACTCGGTGGAGCAGCTGCCATACAGGTCGGTGGCCGCCCGCAGGCTGTAGGCGCGGGCGGTGTTCGCCGGGTTGCTGGTGCTGACGTACGACGTGTTGGAGGTGAAGTAGACGTCAAGCGCCCGGTACCAGATCTTCTCGGCCTTGGCCCGGCCGATGCCGGTCACCGCGGGGGCGGAACCGCAGACCGGGGAGGTGCCGTACGAGGTAGCGCCGGTGCCCTCGGCCAGGTTGAAGAAGAAGTGGTTGGCCACGCCGGAGGAGTAGTGCACGTCCTTGTTCTTGGTGCTGGTGGACCAGCAACTGTCGGACGAGCCGTCCAGCGACGGGTTGTACATGTAGCGCAGCGGCGTGCCGTTGTTGTTGATGTTGATCTTCTCACCGACCTGGTAGTCGCCCGGGTCGCTCGGCGCGGCGGCGTAGAACTCCACCATGTTGCCGAAGATGTCGCTGGTGGCCTCGTTGAGGCCGCCGGATTCGCCGGAGTAGACCAGGCCGGCCAGCGCCTCGGTGACACCGTGGCTCATCTCGTGCCCAGCCACGTCCAGCGAGACCAGGGGGCGGGAGTTGCCCGAGCCGTCACCGTAGGTCATCTGGGCGCCGTCCCAGAAGGCGTTGACGTAGTTGTTGCCGTAGTGCACCCGGCTCGGCACGCCGCTGCCGTTGCCGAAGATGCCGTTACGGCCGTGCGTGTTCTTGAAGTAGTCGAACGTCTTGGCGGCGCCGAAGTGCGCGTCCACCGCGGCGGACTGCCGACTGGAGGTGGCTCCGGTGCCCCAGGCGTTGTCGGCGTCGGTGAAGGTGGTGCAGCTCGACGTGCCGTTGTTCATGTCACAGGTGCGGCCGTTGCCGCGCACCGGGTCGATCATCTGGTACGTGCTGCCGGAGAGCGTCGTGTCGATGCTGACCGCGCCGGTGTAGATGCCCTGGCCGCTGCCGGTGACCGACTCGATCTCGTCGTACGACCCGACTGTCGCGCCGGTGGTGGCGTCGCTGATCACGTGCAGCCGGGACGGGGTCTGTCCGTCGGGCTGCCAACCGCTGACCACGGTCTCCCAGGCCAGTCGACCCTGCCCGGAACTGGCGTCCACGAACAGTTCCGGCGTGCCCACCGCCTCGGCCTTACCGGCGAACCGGGCGCTGGCGGCCTTCTTCGCGGCCGCCGCGGTGGTCCTGGCCGAGGTGGCGAGGGTCAGCGGCGCGGCCAACCCGACCGAACTGCCGGCGTACGTGCCGTTCGGCGCGGTGTGGATGACGAAGTCACCGCCGTACACCCGCAGGCCCTGGTAGGTCCTGGTGTAGCGGGTGTGGGCCGCGCCGCTGGGGTCCACCTTGGTGCTGCGCACCTGGTAGGACTCGGCGCTCGAACCCTGGACGGCGCCGGGGTTCGCTCGTAGGACGGTTGCCGCTCGGGCCGCGGCGGAGGCGTCCGGCGCGGGAGAGGTGGGCGGGGCCGCGTGCGCCGGGGTGACGACGCAGGTCAGCAGGCCGCTGGTGAGCAGCACTGCGCTGACGGCGGCAAGAGCTCTTTTCACGTGCGCTCCTGAGAGGAGAAGGATGTGACGGAGGTAGTCACGCATGTACATATAGCTATGTGTAGAAGAAAAGAGAAGGCCTGAACCGATGTCAGGCATCTAGATTGACCGTTCGGATGAGTGGCTTGACGAGGGAACCAGTACCTGCCCCAGCACGTCCGACGGACATGAGACCCGCCTCGACAGCCGGCGTCACGTTCGCCCTACTGGGCGCGCTCCTGACCGGCTGCACCAGCGCTGACCGGGCCGGGAGCATCCCTGACCAGCCGCCGACCAGCCCCGGCACGAACCTGTCCACTCCGACCACCGGCGCTCCGCCCCCGACCGCCGCCCCCACGGCAAGCGCCGGGGCCAGCGCTGCGGCCCCCCGAGTGACGTTGCGAATCTCCGGCGGCTTCGCCGGGCGCGGTGACTCCATCGCGGTCGAGCCGGACGGTAGGTGGACCGTGACGGACCGGGCCGGCAGTCGGCGCAACGGCCGGCTCTCACCTGCCGATCAGGCCACCCTCGCGGGCCTGACCGCCGACCCCCGGCTCGTCAGCGAGGCGCAGCGACCCACCACCGCGACCAACTGCGCGGACGTGATGAACTACCGCCTCACCGTGGCCAGCAACGACACCGCGTACGTCGACTGCCCGACCGACGGGCCGCCACCGCCTGCCACCCAGGCGGTGGTCAAGCTGCTGCTGCGGACCACCGCGTCCTACGTCAGATAGTCCGGGGGCAGGCCGGTGCCCCGCAGCTCCGGCGGCAGGTGGGCCACGTCGTTGACGGCGATCAGATTCGGCGGGCCGGCCGCGCTGTACCGGATGACGGTCAGCCCCGCGTTGTGCGCGTTCAAGCCCAGCCAGCGCCACTCCGGCGCGTCGAGGGCGTGCCGCACCAGCCAGGCGATCAGGAAACTGTGCGTCACGACCAGCTCGCGGACCGGTTCGCCGCCGGCGGGACCCTCGGCGACCGGGCCGGCGAACCGTCGCACCGCGTCCGCCGTCACTCGCGGCCCGTCGGCCCGCTCAGCCGCCGAGAACTGCGTCAGGAACTCGGCGTACGCGGGCGGCAGCCCAGCCGGGTCCGTGTCGTGTGGGAGGTGGTCGCCGGCCAACTCCGTCTCGTACACCGGAACGTCGGGCAGCGACTTGGCGACCAGCTCGGCGGTCTGCGCGGCCCGGCGCAGCGGCCCGTGGTGGACGGCGGCGAACCGCCGGGCCCCCAGGCGTTCGCCCAGCAGGGTGGCCTGCCGCCGGCCGCGCTCCGACAGGCCGGTATCCGGTTCGCCGGCGTCCGGCCCACTCGGCTCGGAGAGATCCTGCTCGGCGTGTCGGGTCAGGTACAGCAGTCGGGTCACCATGATCCCCACCTCAACACACCGGGAGGTACGAGTGCGACCCCGTACCTCCCGGTCCTAGCGCCGCGGCCCGGCTGATCGCACGCCCGCTACGCCCGGGGGAACATCTGGCCGATGCGGATCCGGTTGCCGAACGGGTCCCGGATGCCGAAGTCGATCCCGTACGGGCGCTCGGTCGGCTCGTCCGTGATCTCGACGCCCTTCGCCACAAGATCCTCGTGCGTCTTGCGGGCGTCGTCAGTGGTCATGAAGAGGTACCCGCCGAGGGCACCCTTGGTGAGCAGCTCCCGGACCTGCTCGGCGGTGGCCGGGTCCAGCGCGGGCGGGCCGGGCTTCTCCAACAGGATCTCGCGCTCCGGGTCGCCGGGCAGGTTGACAGTGAGCCAGCGCATGAAGCCGAGGTCCTGGTCGGTGTTGACCTCCATGCCGAGCTTGTTGACGTAGAAGTCAAGCGCGGCGTCCTGGTCGAGGACGTAGATCTGGGAGCGGCTGATCGCGTTCATCGTCATGCCCATGACGCTAGACGCAGCCTCTGACCTGCTGCTTATCCAAAACTGCTTGGTCGGGTCCAGGCTTTGGTGAAGCACGACGGCACGTTGGCCGGCGCGACGCGCTGACGCCGGAAATCCGAGGGCGACTCCCCGACGATCTGCCGGAATGTCCGGCTGAACGTGCCCAGGCTGCCAAAGCCGACGGCGTAACAGATGTCCGTGACGTCCCGGTCGGTCTCCCTCAGCAACGACATCGCCCGCTCCACCCGGCGGCGTTGCAGGTAGCGGTGCGGGGTCTCACCGAAGGTGGCCCGGAAGGTACGGATGAAGTGCGCCTGCGAGACGTGCGCGATCCGGGCCAACGCGGGGATGTCCAGAGGCTCGGCGTACGCCCGGTCCATCGCGTCCCGGGCGCGCAGCATCGCCCGGTTCGACTCCTCCACCGCCCGACTCATCTGCCCCCGACCCGCTCCGCGCTGCTCCGGCCCCAGGTTACCGCCGGGCACCGCGTCGTCCGATCGGACCAGTACGGCCGAGCTGTCACTTGCGGTAGTAGAAGTCGGCGGCCTCACCAGCGCGTGCCGGCGCGTTGATCTTCAAGGACCTTCCGTGATCTTTCATGGTGGTGGTCAGCGTCAGTTTCGGGCCTTCGCTGGGGCTCAGCTCCACCTTGATCGAGGTGACCCAACCCTTGTCGTTGGTGGTGATCGTGAACGGCGACAGACGTATGCCGATCGAGACGATGCTCGGTGCACCCACGGGGAGGAACGATGTGGCGTCCTTGCCGGTGGGGTCGAAACGGCCCGTGTAGGTGTGCGGGTCGACGCGGTCCACCGAGGCGATCGACGAGGTGAACGCCTTCAGGCCGGTCGGGTCGACCCAGTCGAAGCGGAGGAAGGGGTCGTCGCGCTTCACTCGCTTCAGATCGACGTGCACCCAGTCCTTCTCGTCGGACGGCCGCACGTAACTGTCGTTGCCAATCACGATCCGGCTCCCCGCCGACGGGTACTTCCCGCCGGTGACCGAGACCGTGGTCTGGAAACGGCGCTTCTTCGGGTCGAAGGCACCCGTGCCGTTGACGTTCTGCCCTTCGGGCAGGTTGCCGCGCACTGCGTACCGGTGGGCAGCCCCATGCGACCGCTGCAATGCCGCGACCAGCTCAGCGCGGACGTCGGGCGTCGGGGACGGCGCGGCCGTGGCGGTGGCGGTGGCGGTGGCCTGAACCGGTTCGTCGGTGGACGTGGGCTCAGTCGTCGGAGTGCAGCCGGCAGCAAAGAACAGACCACTGGTCAGAGCCAGCACAAGCAGAGTGGTGCCCTGTCTCATTGTGATTCCCCCGTTGACCGCCGCCTGATGGCGGGCCGGAGGCACGATAGCGAACTTGGTCGAGGTCCGGTTGCCCCTCTGGGGGCAACCGGCAGAGGCACAGCAGCGCCGATCGGAAAGGTCTGATGTAATTGGAGCCCCCGGCCGGGATCGAACCGGCGACATCTCGCTTACAAGGCGAGTGCTCTGGCCAGCTGAGCTACAGGGGCGCGCGCGTCGAGGTCAGCATAGCGACTGATCTCCGGTAATCCCGATCGCGAGGCCTCCCGAGCACGGGAATCGTCAACAACCCGACGCAGACTCGTTTGCCACGGCGTCGATTGATGTCTGACCGTGCCCGAGTGACCGGAATGCGTAGCCCGACTGGTGGGCTGGGCGACCCCCCACCTTGGCAGCACGGGGAAACGCGTTTACGGTTCACACACGGACGACGACCGGGCGCCCCCGCGACCGAGCGCCGTCCGATGACCGGCACGGACACGTGCCGGTTGCTCCTTCACTCGGATCGTCCGGCACGTTCCTGCCGGTGAAAGGAAGCGCTTCACCATGGCTACGGTCACCTATTCCAAGGCATCCCGGGTCTACCCGGGCCAAGAGCGTCCCGCCGTCAACGAGCTGGACCTTGAGATCGGCGACGGGGAGTTCCTCGTCCTGGTCGGCCCCTCCGGTTGCGGTAAGTCCACCAGCCTGCGGATGCTCGCCGGCCTGGAGGACGTGGACGCCGGTTCGATCTACATCGACCAGCGTGACGTCACTCACCTTCCCCCGAAGGCCCGCGACATCGCGATGGTCTTCCAGAACTACGCCCTCTACCCGCACATGACGGTGTACGAGAACATGGCGTTCGCCCTCAAGCTTCGCAAGACCTCCAAGTCGGAGATCGACCGGCGGGTCAAGGAGGCGGCCGGGCTGCTCCAGCTGGAGGAGTACCTCAGCCGTAAGCCGAAGGCGCTCTCCGGTGGTCAGCGTCAGCGTGTCGCGATGGGCCGGGCGATCGTCCGCGAGCCGCAGGTCTTCCTCATGGACGAGCCGCTGTCGAACCTCGACGCCAAGCTCCGCGTGCAGACCCGTACCCAGATCGCGTCCCTGCAGGCCAAGCTGGGCGTCACCACTGTCTACGTCACGCACGACCAGGTCGAGGCCATGACCATGGGTCACCGGGTCGCGGTGCTGCTCGACGGTGTTCTCCAGCAGGTGGACACCCCGCGGGCGCTCTACGACACCCCGGCCAACGTGTTCGTCGCCGGCTTCATGGGCTCGCCCGCCATGAACATCAAGACCGTTCCGCTGAACGAGCGGGGCGCCGAGTTCGCCGAGCTGCAGATCCCGCTCACCCGCGAGCAGGTCGAGGCGGCCCGCGCCGAGGGTGGCGACGGCAAGGTCACCGTGGGCTTCCGTCCGGAGGACTGCGAGCTGGTCAGCCCGACCGAGGGCGGCATGCCGGTGGTTGTCGAGCTGGTCGAGGACCTCGGCTCGGACGCCAACGTCTACGGCCACGCCGCTCTGGGTGGCAACTCGGAGCGCTTCGTCGTCCGCACCGACCGGCGCAACATGCCGAACATGGGTGACACCGTGTTCGTCAAGCCGGTTGCCGGTCGCAGCCACGTCTTCCACGCCGCCACCGGTGGCCGGATCTGACGTAACGCCGTACCGACAGGGGCGGTCCGCTTCGGCGGGCCGCCCCTTCGTCGTACCGAAAACGGTTCTTCAGCCCGCCTCGGCGCCTGACGACGAAGGCCCCCTCCCGCGATCGGCGGGAGGGGGCCTTCGTTCGACGTGCGCTACAGCTCGACGGAGCGCCGGCGGGCGACCTCGGCCAGGGCGACCGCCGCCGCCACACTGGCGTTGAGCGACTCGACCTCGGAGATCATCGGGATGCTGACGGTCAGGTCGCAGGTCTCCCCGACCAGGCGGGAAAGACCGCGCCCCTCGGAACCGACCACCACCACCAGCGGACCGACCGCGGCCTCCAGGTTGTAGAGGTCGGTGTCGCCGTCGGCGTCCAGGCCGACGACCATGAAGCCGGCGTCCCGGCACGCCTTCAGCGACCGGGTCAGGTTGGTCACCTGCGCGACCGGCACCCGAGCGGCCGCGCCGGCGCTGGTCCGCCAGGCGGTCGCGGTGATCCCGGCGGCACGACGCTCGGGTACGAAGACACCCTGCGCGCCGAACGCGGCAGCCGAACGGATCACGGCGCCCAGGTTGCGCGGGTCGGTGACACCGTCCAGCGCGACCAGCAGCGGGGCCTGCTGCTCCAGGGCAGCGGCGACCATGTCCTCGAACGGCTGGTACGCGAAGGGCGGCACCTGCAGGCCGACGCCCTGGTGCAGCACCCCGCCGGTCATCCGGTCCAACTCGGCGCGGCTGATCTCCAGGTTGGCGATGCCCCGGTCGGCGGCGGTCCGGATGATCTCGTTGACCCGGTCGTCCATGTCGATGCCCTGGGCCGTGTAGAGCGCCGTCGCCGGCACGTTGGCGCGCAGCGCCTCCAGCACCGGGTTACGCCCGACCAACAGCTCCGGGGTGTCCTTGGACGGGTTGGACTTGCGCCCCGGCGCGACCCGGGGGCCGGACCGCCCAGTGGGCTTGCCGCCCCGTCCGCCGGTGGCAGCACCCCGGCCCACCGGTACGCCCCGACCGCCGCCCCTGCCCCAGGTGGTGTCCTTGGAGCCGGGCTGACCGATCTTGGGGGCGCGCCCCTCCTCGGCCGCCGCGCGGCGCTCCTTGTCCTGCTTCCAGGCGGTGCGCTGGGGCAGCTTCTCGGTGCCCGAGTAGCCCTTGTGCCACGGCCGCTCGTCCGCGGGCAGGGTGCGACCCCGCCCGGCCAACGAGTCCTTGTTCTTGCCGCCGGTGCCCTTGGGGGCGCCTGCCTTCGACGTCAGTCGCCGGCCACGGCGCTGCGAGTTGCCGGCCATCAGTCCTGCTCTCCAATAGTCCAACGGGGGCCCTGGGGGGTGTCCTCGACCACCACGCCGGCCAGCTTGAGCTGGTCACGCACGGCGTCCGCGGCAGCCCAGTCCTTGCGGCCCCGCGCCTGCGCACGCTGCTCCAGGGCCAGCGCGATCAGGGAGTCCACCACGGCACGAAGATCGTCCGATCGGCCGCCGCCGGTCCAGGCCGGGTCGAGGGGGTCGATCCCGAGAATATCCAGCATTGCCCGCACCACGGCCAGCGTGGTGCGGACGGTCACATCGTCGCCGACGCTCAGCGCGGTGTTGCCGTCCCGAATGTGCTGTTGCAGCACGGCCAGCGCGGCGGACGTGTTGAGGTCGTCGTCCATCGCCGCGACGAAGCCGGCGGGCAGCTCACCGACCTGCCCGGCACCGACCCGCTCGGCGGCCCGCTGCACGAAACCCTCGATCCGCCGGTACGCGGTGGCCGCGTCGCGCAGCGAATCCTCCGAGTAGTCGATCACCGAGCGGTAGTGCGCGGCGGCGTAGTAGTAGCGCAGCTCCACCGGCCGCACCCCGAGCGAGTCCACGTACGCCAGGCCCAGCGCGTTGCCGGCGGACTTGCCCATCTTGGCCCCGCCGATGCTCAACAGCCCGTGGTGCACCCAGTAGCGGGCGAACGGCAACCCGGCCGCCTGGGACTGGGCGATCTCGTTCTCGTGGTGCGGGAACGTCAGATCCAGACCACCGCCGTGAATGTCGAACTCCGGGCCGAGGTAGCGCCAGCACATCGCCGAGCACTCGATGTGCCAACCCGGACGGCCCAGACCCCACGGTGAAGGCCAGTACGCGTCCGCCGGCTCGTCCGGTTTGGCACCCTTCCACAGCGCGAAGTCGCGCGGATCCCGCTTGCCCCGATCCGGGGCGTCCCCAGCGGACTGCATGGCGTCCGGAGACTGACCCGACAGCGACCCGTACGCCGGCCAGGACGCCACGTCGAAGTAGACGTCGCCGGAACCGTCACTCGCCGGGTACGCGTGCCCGTCGGCGATCAACTTCGTGATCAGCTCATGCATCTCGGGGATGTGCCCGGTGGCGCGCGGCTCGTAGGTGGGCGCCAGCACGTTCAACGACCGGTACGACTCGGCCAGCAGCAGCTCGTTGGCGTACGCGATCGACCAGAACGGACGACCCTGCTCGCCGGCCTTGACCAGGATCTTGTCGTCGATGTCGGTCAGGTTGCGAATGAAGGTGACCTCGTAGCCGGCGGCCAACAGCCAACGCCGCAGGACGTCATAGTTGACGCCGGAGCGAAGGTGACCGATGTGCGGCGGAGCCTGAAGGGTGAGACCACACAGGTAGACCCCCACCTTGCCGGCTTCCCGCGGGACGAAGTCCCGCACCGATCGGGTGGCGGTGTCATACAGGCGTAGCGTCACCGTACAAGGGTAGCTGTCCGTGCCTGTCCGGGTCCGCCGGTGCCGGGTCGTACGCTGCCAGGCGTGGATGCGACCGCACGCTCCGGTGGCTCCGGTGACCCGCCAGCCAACCCCACCACCCCCGCCGACCCGGCCCTCCACCGGGCTTCCGTGCCGACCGACGCGACCTTCGGCTCGGCCGGCGCAGGTGAAGGGCGGTCCGGCGCCGCCCGCGGACGGGCCTCCAGCTCGGCCGACGCGGCCCACGGGCGGCCCGAGGCTGGCGTGCGGCCGGCCGACCCGGCCCACGGACGGCCCGAGGCTGGCGTGCGGCCGGCCGACGCCGCCCTCGGGCGGCCCGAGGCTGGCATAGGGTCGGCCGATGTGGTTGCGGGGCGGGGCGGGGAGACGTCGCAGACGCTGGACCGGGGGTTGCGGCTGCTACACCTGGTCGCCGAGGTCCCCGGCGGTCTGACCGTCACCGAGGCCGCGAATCGGCTCGGCATCGGCCGGGCCGCCGTCTACCGACTGGTCACTGCGCTGACCGGGCACGGCATGCTGCGTCGCGACGGAGACGGTCGGCTGCGTCTCGGTGCCGGGTTGCTGCATCTGGCCCGCAGGGCCCAGCCGCTGCTCGCCGAGGGTGCGCTGCCCGCGTTACGCCGCCTCGCCGAGCAGGCCGGCGCGACCGCGCACCTGACCGTCGTCGAAGGTGGCGAGGGCGTCGCCCTGGCCGTGGTCGAGCCGAGCTGGACGTCGTTCCACGTCGCGTACCGGGCCGGAGCACGACACCCGCTGGAGCGAGGGGCGGCCGGACGGGCGATCCTTGCCGGTCGCGCCGGGTTGGCCGAGCCGCTCAGTAGCAGCGGAGAGTTGCAGGCCGGGGCGTACGGGGTCGCCGCACCGGTGCTCGGCGTACCCGGCCTGGAGGCCAGCGTCGGCGTGGTCGCGCTCGCCCCGCTGGACGTCGACTCCATCGGCCCTGAGGTGCTGGCCGCCGCCCGCGCGATCGCCACCGCCCTCAGCTGACCCCCGACCGCCGCGCGCCCTCACCGCCCCCGCCGCGCGCCCTCACCGCCCCCGCCGCGCGCCGCGCCGCCCCACCGCGCGCCCCGTCCCGGCTTGATCAACTCGGGTTCACGGAAGTCGCGGTGTCCCAGAGCCAGCGACCGCCCGACTTCAAGGAACGCGAGTGGATCACTGCCCCTCGGCGGCCCGGATGCCGATTGGTCGGCCGCCCTGGCCGGTGCCATAGCACGATTGCCTGGCGGATTCGTCGTTGTCCACAGGGCCGGCGGCACCCGCGGGCCCGGTTGTCCACAGGGGTTTCGGTGGCCAGTCGGTGGTCGGCAGGCTGCGTGGCATGCCCCCACGTCCACATCGCCCCGATGCCCTGACCTGGCAGGTCTTCCGCGGCTCCGACGCTGTCCGAGGCGGCCTGCTCACCGAACATCAGTTGCGCAACTCTGCCTGGGTGCGGTTGCGCCACGACATCTACGCCGATGCGCGGTTGGATCGGGACCACGCCCTCGCGTGTCGCGCCGCCCTCCTCCGGCTACCGCCCGGCGTGGTGGTCGGCGGTCCGTCGGCCGCCTACCTGCACGGCGTCCAACACGCCGCGAGCTTCACCGACGACGTGCACGTCCTCGTACCCCGATCGTTACGGGTCGGCTCACAGCGCGGCCTCCGCGTGCACGTCAACACCATCACCCCGCTCACGGCGAGCGAGACCGCTGAGCCGACGGCGTCAACCACGCGACGACCGGCAGGCACAAGACGACCACCAGACGCAGGTCGACAGCCAGAGGCGAGCTGTCCGTCGACCCCAGGAAACCGGCCAGACGCAGGACGACCGCCAGACGCAGGACGACCGCCAGACGCAGGACGAATGCCGGTCGCAGGACGACCGCCGAGCGCGGGAAGTCCACGTGATGCAGCGCGACCTACGGGAGTGGGCCACCCACCTGCCGGCGGAAGGTCACCACGCCCAGCACGGCAGCTGTCCCGCCCGGCCGCCGTGTCCGTCGGAGCAGAGGGCTTGGTGGTGGCCGGCCGGGGCGATGAATGGGCGGCGGCCAGTCCGCCCAGGACCAGGGAGCGAGACCTCCCGATCCCCCGATCAGATCCCGGGCGGGCCGCCTGGGAGACGGCTGTCTGGCTCGACCCGGTCCGGGCGGTCGCCATCGTCGACTCGCTACTTGGTCAAGGGCTTGCCGACCGCGACGCGCTCAGTACCATGGCTGCCCGCAACGCTGACCGCCCCGGTGGCCGACGAGCGCGCTGGGTGTTTGACCTGGCCGACGGTGGAGCCGAGTCTCCGCCAGAATCCCAGCTGCGCGTCCGGTTGGTGTTGGGCGGGCTGCCGCGCCCGGCGGTTCAACATCCGGTGCGCCTGCCCACCGGACTTGTTCTGCATCCCGATCTGGCCTGGCCGCAATATCGGGTGGCGGTGGAGTACGACGGAAAGTGGCACTCCGGCGTGGAGCAACTGCACCGCGATCGCCGTCGGCTGAATCAACTGGTCGGCGCGGGTTGGCTGGTTCTGCACGTGACCAGCCGACGGCTGCACGGTGAGTTCCCAGCGGTGCTTCGAGAGGTACGCGACGCGCTGGTCAGCCGCGGCTGGCGACAGGGATCGTCCAGATGATCGGGATCAACTCAGGTTCCTGGAAACCGCGCCATCCTCCAGGCACCAACACCGCACCTTCCAGCAAACCGAGTCAATCATGAACGGCGTCGGGCGAAGGTCGGTGACAACAGGCATGGACGACCCGAGGCCCGGTCGACGACGTGTCGACCGGGCCCCGGGGCACGGTGGCAGTTGGGCCACCGCAGTGCGATGTGCGCTACGGGCGGGCGTTCGGCTTGAGCGGGGTCTTCACCGCCGCGTAGGCGTCGACGATCCCGTAGCCGTAGAAGCCGTTGAAGTTGAGCCCACCGGCGCAGTACGCGTCGTAGGTCTCGTCCCGGCCCTCGTTGCGGTACTGCTGGAGGCGCGGCTCCGGGCACGCGTGCTCGGCGGCCGTGCGGTAGAGGTGCTGCTCGACCTGGTCCGGCGACATCCCGAAACCATTCCGACCCTGCGCCTTGCCGTACCGGCTGACGATCAGCGCGGCGACACCGGCGGCGTGCGGGGACGCCATCGAGGTGCCCTGGAGGTACGTGTAGTAGCCGCACTCACCGTTGGCCTTGCACTGCTTGAAGACCGAGTTCTCGAAGCCGGGGACGATGTTGCCGTCGGCGTCGACCGATCCTTCCTCCTGAAGCACGTGCTTCGGGTACGAGGAGAGGATCATGTTGGCGTCGGTACGGAAGGTGTCGGTGCCGAAGCCGTCCCGGAACCAGCCTCCCGGCGCGGCGACCGAGATCTGCTCGGTGCCGTAGTTGGAGAAGTCCGACTTCTTGCCGGACGGGCCGACCGACGACACGCCGATCACGTGCGGGCCCTCGGTGGGGAGGTCCCAGCAGCTCTCGTTGTCGATCGGTCGGGGGTACGGGTCGGCGCCGTAGTCGGGGCTCGAGACATCGGTGCGCGGTGCACCCAGGTCCTCGTTGTTGTTGCCGAGCGCACCGACGAGGGTCACGCCCTTGTTGTGCGCGAAGACCAGCGCCCGCTTCATCGCCTTGATGATGGCCCGCTGCTCGGCCTGGTCCTCGGGGGAGTCGGCCGGGTTGGCGGTGCAGTTGTAGAGCCACGGGTCGACATAGAACGACATGTTGACCACGTCGATCCCGGAGCGGCCGGCGTAGACCAGAGCGTTGACGACCGGGTCGAGGAAGAAGTAGCCGGAGTCCTGGCCGCCCTTGAGCTCGACCAGCGAGACGTTCGGGGCGACGCCGGAGAGTCCGAAGCCGTTGGCCGCGGCGCCGATGGTGCCGGCCACGTGGGTGCCGTGCCCGCCGTCGTCGGTGCCGACCGGGTCGAGGCAGCTCGGCACCTCGCAGGGGCCGTCCACGTCGGTCAGGTCAGGCGCGAAGTTGCGCGACAGCGACCAGTTGAAGTTCGGCGCGATGTCCGGGTTGCTGGCGTCGACGCCGGTGTCCAGCACGCCGACGGTCACCCGACGGTCGCCCGGCTCGATCTTGCGGGCCTTGTCGGCCCGGATCATCTCCAGGCCCCAGAGCTTGTCGTCGAGCGGATCGAGCTTGGCGCCCTTCTTGGCAGCACCGGCAGCACCGGCACGAGCACCGGCAGCGGCCAGCAGGTGCTCCTGCTCGACCCGGTCCAGCTTCGGCTTGCGGCCGATGGCCTTCTGCTCGGCGGCACCGATCAACGTCGGCGCGGCGGTCGCCCTGGCCGCGAAGTCGGCCCGGTCGCTGCTGACCTGGAACATGCCGACCTCATCGGACCGGGACACCACAGTGCCGCCAGCCGCCCGGATCGCGGCAACGGCCGTGTCGATGGCGACGCCATCCTCGGCGACGACGGTGAAGGTCCGGGAATCGCTCGGCGCGGCGTTGGCCGGCACACCCAACCCCGTAGCCGTAAGTGCCAGCACAGCCGCGGTCGCGACCGTACGGGCGGTGAAGCGCTTGCTCACCACATCGGATCCTCTCGTTGAGGGACGTGCCAGCCATCACACAACACCGATCCGCATCGCGCCAGATGAACGCCCGTTATGGCCGTGAATCACGCCAGTTCGGGCCGCACCCCGGCCACACAGACAGGCTGCACAGACGCAGGTCGCACAGACACAGGCCGCACAGACACTTACGCCCGCCGGCTCGACCTACACGCCTACCGCGTCGACACCCAGTTTCGCGAGCGCGGCCGGCAGCTCGGCCATGCCGGATACTTCGGCGTCGGGTGGGCAGCCGGACGGGCGAGGCAGGCCGAGTCGGTTCAGCCACACCGACCGCGGGCCGGCCCGGCGAGGCGCCACCGCCGACCGTCGGGAGCACTCGGCCCGCAGCACTCAATGCCTGCCGGCAAGGGCCGGCCATCGGGAGCACATCGACCGCGGACCCTCACCGACCGTCAAGCGCCAGCTCGGGCTCGGGCGTGACCGGCGCGGGCGTCGAGGGCGACCCCCGCAGTTCGTCGAGGCGTACCAGGGCAACGCCGGCGACGATCAGCGCACCGCCGAACAACTGCCAGCCGGTGGGCAGCTCGTTCAGGAACAACCACGCGATCAGCACTGCGAAGAGCACCTCGGTCAGCCCGACGAACGACGACAGGCGGGGCCCGAGGATCCGGGTGCCGGCGATGCCGGCGAGGTACGCGATGACGGCGGCCACCAGCGACAGCCCGGCGATTGGCACCAACCAGTTGGTGGGCTGCCCGGCGAAGGTGACCTCACCGAAGGTGGCGTGCAGTGGCAGCAGGCCGGTCAGCCCGATGAGCAACAGCACGGCGGCACCGACTGCCATCCCACCGCTGGCCAGGGCGACCGAGGGCAGCCGGGGGTCGACGCGGCCGGCGAGCACGAAGTATCCGGCCAGGCCGAATGCCGCGCCGAGCCCCCAGAGCACGCCCACCGGGTGGAAGTCGGCGGTGCCGGCGATGTCGAGCACGAACGCCAGCCCGGCCAGCGCGGCCACCGACCCGGCGATGGTGAGTCGGCGGGGCGGCTGCCCGTGCCGCAGCCACATCCAGGCCACGACGAGGATGATGCCCAGGTATTCCAGCAGCAGCGCGACACCGACCGGCAGGTAGCGCACGGCGTTGAAGTAGCACACCTGGGCCACCGCCACCCCGAGGAGCCCGAACAGCCCGATGGTCGCGGCGTTGCTTCGCAGCACGTCCCATTTGCCCCGCAGCGACAGCAGGGCGGGGATCGCCAGCACCAGGGCGGCCACGCCGACGCGGGCGATCACAGCGGACTCGGCTGACCAGCCGGCCTCGATGAGCGACCGGGCGAAGGTTCCGGAGGTGGCGAAGGTGACTGCGGCGAGCAGCGCCAACCCGACGCCGGCAGCAGGTCGAGAGTGCATGTCGCGCTCCTCGCAATGGGCACCGTGTCATGAGCAAACTATCCTTGTGCTGATGACGCTAGGCGGGAGCCGTGACAGGAGTCAAGTTGCTATTCGCTCATGACACCGAATGTTCGCTGATCGCCGCAGCGGCGCTGGTCAACACCGCAGGTCGGGACGGTGAGTTGCTGCCCGACATCGCGGCGCTGGACGCGTTCTTCATCCGCCACTCCTACAGTGGCCGGCACGAGCACACCGAGGCCGAGCTGCGCGCCGTACGGGAGCTGCGGCCCCAACTGCGCCGCATCTGGCACGCCGAACCACCCGAGATCGTCGCTGTGGTCAACGGCCTGCTGCTGGAACACAAGGCGCTGCCTCAGCTCATCGAGCACGACGACGAGCCGTACCACCTGCACGCCGTTCCCCGCGACGCGCCGCTGGCGACCCGGATCGCGGTCGAGGCCGCCATGGCGATGGCCGACCTGGTCCGTAGCGGCGAGTTGAGCCGATTGCGGATCTGCGAATACCCGGACTGCGACAACGTCGTCGTCGACCTGTCCCGCAACCGCTCCCGGCGGTTCTGCGAGGCCGGCTGCGGCAACCGCGCCGCGGTGACCGCCTACCGCGCCCGCCGGGCCGCCGGCCGCTCCTGACCGATGGTCGCCCACTCCTCGGCCCGCACCTCGTACTCCACCTCGCCCTGCTCGGTGCCCGGAATCGGGTGATCCCACTGGAGGTGGAAGGTCCGCACGTAGTGCAACCCGGCCTTCACCATCACCCGCCGGGAGCGTTCGTTGACAGTCATCGTCTCGGCCCAGACCCGGCGCACCCCGACGGTGTCGAAGGCGTACCGGACCAGCGCCCGTGCCCCCTCGGTGGCCAGCCCCCGCCCCCACGTCGGGCGGCGCAGCCGATAGCCCAACTCGGCCTCGGTGCCGTCCGCCGACGGGTCCAACGCGAACCAACCCAGGAACTCGCCGGACGCCCGATCGTGCGCTGCCCACCGGCCCAGCCCGGGATGCCTGTCGTACTGGGCCAGCAGCCTCGGCAACTGCTCTTCCCGCACGGTGGCCGGCGGGGTCGCGACGCCACCGGTGAGAAAACGCATCACCTCGGGGTCGCTGTCCAACTCGACCAGCGCGTCCACGTCGGCAATCGTCAGCCGCCGCAACCGCAGCCGCTCGGTCCCCGCCGGCACACCCACGCCATCGTCACCCATAGCCCGGATCATCCGTCCCGCTCAAGTCCCCGTCGACCCGTTTATCAGGGCCAGTTGCGCGGAGAACCCGACCGCCGTCGCGGGCCAGGCGGTCGCGTCAGCGCGGGGGCGCGACCACGAAGAGCCGCCAGGAGTACGCGTCGACAACGAGCACGGGCCCGTCCGAGTCCTTGCTGTCTCGCACCCCGACCACCTCCCCAAGATTCGTAGCCACCTCGACGCACTGGTCGTTGGAACCACTCCGGCTGCTCTTACGCCACCGGGCTCGGGTCAACTCCACGACTCTGCCACTTCCCTCAGCAACTCGATCGACTCCTGCGGTGGCAACGCCTGCCCGAGGGTAGCTTCCCAGGTCCGTTGTAGACGCAACAGATCCGCAGGTAGATCGAGTTCCTGGCCGCCGATCTGGCCACCGAGGTAGGCAAGATCGCTATGGTCGTTCACGGTGGCAAGGATGAATGGCCCGTTCAGGCCGGGATACTCCTCGGCCGAGCGAGGCACCACATGGAGCTGAACCCGCGGATGCTCGGTCGCCAAGCGCGCCAGGTGCAGAGACTGCTCGCACATGACCTTCCGACCGCCGACGCGTCGCCTCAGCACCGACTCGTCAAGCACCGCGACCACATGCGGCGGGCGATCCCCGTAGAGGACCCGCTGGCTGTCCATTCGGTCCGTCAGCCGACGCTCGACCTCATCGGCATCGAGCAGTCGGTCCGACTCGAAGATCGCGCGAGCATAGTCTTCGGTTTGCAGCAGGCCAGGGAC
Organism: Micromonospora sp. NPDC049089; assembly: GCF_040648775.1. NCBI lineage: Bacteria > Bacillati > Actinomycetota > Actinomycetes > Micromonosporales > Micromonosporaceae > Micromonospora > Micromonospora sp. NPDC049089. The sequence goes on along the minus strand of NZ_JBEZEH010000002.1, from coordinate 18,086 downwards.
GTGAAGCGGGTCGAACCATCGCAGCGCCCGCGCCTCCGCGAGGATCGCACGCCAACCGCGCAGCCAGACCTGAGCCTTGTCCAGGCTGACCAGTTCGGTGGACATGCGGCCGAAGAGGCCGCCGGTGTCGAGGGCCCGGTCGACGAGTTCCAGGTACTTGGCGGTGGGCACCTGCTGGCCCAGCTCGACGGCGCTGACCATCGACGCCGAGTAGTTGACCGCCTTGGCCAGCTCGTCCTGACTCCAGCCGCGCCGAGTCCGCGCCCGGCGCAGCTCCGCTACCAGGAACGCCGCCGCCGTCATCTGTCCATCGGCCATGCCGTGCCCGCCCTCCACCCCGCCGACGACCATTTCCAGCCGGCCGCCAGCGGCGGTGCCACCCAGAACAGGGCGACTATGACGACGCGGCCAAACCCTTCCGACCGTAGTCGCCTGATCACCAGACTGTGAAGTGCGGCACCGCTCCCCGTCCCCCGGGATCTGCCGGCGCCGCACGGGACCGCCCGCTCCCCCGTGCCGGGCGGTCCCAACCCCACCGAAGCCGACCATCCACCAAGATCGCGCTCGATCCTGGAAACAGTGGTCTCCTCGCGCACGAAGGCCACTACATCCAGGATCGAGCGCGATCTTGACACGAGCAACGCAGCGCAGAGCGGTCAGCGCAGTCGGCGCAGCGCGGCACCATCGGCGCGGCCAGCGCGACGCCGGCCGGCGCGAGCCGGGGGGTGATGTCACGAACGATTCAGCTCCAAAGGAGGACCCCACCATGCCCCGGAGCGGCCCTGGGCGGGCTCACCACACGCTCCTGCCGGCCGCACCTGCCGCTGCGCCCACTCTGGCTCTGCCGGGTCTGCGCCGCGCCCTGGCCGTGCCCCATCGCCCGACTTGCTCTGCGGCAGGAGTACGCGCACGACCGGATCGGGCTGAGCATCTACCTGTGCACGGTGCTGCACGAGGCGGCTCACGACCTGTACCTACTCAACCCGCACGACGGCCCCGACCCTGCGGCGCTCTTCACCCGCTTCCTCGGCTGGGCGAGACCGCTACACCTGTACTGAGCAGGCCAGAACGGGTCAGGGGTGGGTCATCCGGAGCAGGTCCAACGTCTCGTCCAGTTGGGTCTCGGTGAGCTTGCCGGAGTCGACGTGGCCCCGGGAGATGACCACCTCGCGGATCGATGCCTGCTTGGCCAACGCCTCCTTGGCGATCGACGCGGCTTCGTCGTACCCCAGGTAGCGGTTGAGTGGGGTGACGATCGACGGTGAGCCCTCGGCGTACGCCAGACAGACCTCGGCGTCCGCGACCAGGCCGACCACCAGCCGGTCGGCGAAGAGCCGGCTCACCGCGGAGAGCAGCCGGATCGACTCCAGCAGGTTGCGGCCCATCACCGGGAGCATCACGTTCAGCTCGAAGTCGCCCTGTGAGCCGGCGAAGCCGACCGTCGCGTCGTTGCCGACGACTTGGGCGCAGACCTGCCGCATCGCCTCGGCGACGACCGGGTTGACCTTGCCCGGCATGATCGACGAGCCGGGCTGGAGGTCCGGGATGCGTAGCTCGCGCAGACCGGCGCGGGGACCGGAGCCCATCCAGCGGATGTCGTTGGCGATCTTGTAGAGGCCGATCGCCACGGTCCGCAGCTGCCCCGAGGTTTCCACAAGCGCGTCTCGCGCGCCCTGCGCCTCGAAGTGGTTACGCGCCTCGCTCAGCGGCAGCCCGGTCGACTCGCGCAGCTTGTCGATCACGGCGGCGGCGAAGCCGAGCGGGGTGTTGATCCCGGTTCCGACGGCGGTGCCACCCAGGGGCAGCTCGGCCAGTCGGGGCAAGGAGCCCTCCAACCGTTCGATGCCGTAGCGGACCTGAGCTGCGTACCCGCCGAACTCCTGGCCGAGTGTGACCGGGGTGGCGTCCATCAGGTGGGTACGCCCGGCCTTGACCACCGTCTCGAACTCGGCGGCCTTTGCCTCCAACGCCGACGCGAGGTGGGCCAGCGACGGCAGCAGATCCTCGACGATGAACTGGGTGGCCGCCAGGTGGATCGAGGACGGGAAGACGTCGTTGCTCGACTGGGAGGCGTTGACGTGGTCGTTGGGGTGCACCGGTGAGCCCAGTTCCCGGGTGGCCAGGGTCGCGATCACCTCGTTGGTGTTCATGTTCGACGAGGTCCCCGAGCCGGTCTGGAACACGTCCACCGGGAACTGGTCGTCGTAACCACCGTCGGCCACGTGCGCGGCGGCGGCGGCGATCGCGGCGGCCACGTTGGCGTCGATCACGCCCAACTCGCCGTTGACCTGGGCCGCCGCGCCCTTGATCTGCGCGAGCGCCTTGATCTGGGCCGGTTCGATACCCCGGCCGGAGATCGGGAAATTCTGCACCGCGCGTTGGGTCTGTGCCCGCCACAGCGCCTCGGCGGGCACCTCCACCTCGCCCATCGAGTCGCGTTCGATGCGGTAACCGGTCGCCTCTGGAGTCGTCACGCGTACCATCCTGCCGCGCCCGTGGCCGACTCGCAGATGATCCGTCAGCCCAACTCGGCCAGCAGCCGTTCCACCTCGTGCTGCTCCGGCGACTCGATCTGGCGGAACAGGGACAGCGCCCGGAGCCAGTGCGACCGGGCCGCCGCCGGGTCGGTCTCCCGCAAGCAGCGGGCGATACCGTCCAGCGCACCGGCCTGTTCGTGCCGGGCGTCCATCCGGATGGCATCGGCGAGCACCCGCCGGTGCAGGTCCAGCGCGCTGGCCACGTCCCCCTGGTCGAGGAGAGCGCGGGCCAGCAGGTTTCGCGACATGCTGGCGGCAATGCGGTCCCCGGACTTCGTCACCGCAGCGAGCGCCTCGCGGTGCAGCGTCGCGGCGGCCTCCGGCCGGCCCATGATCCGCTCGATGGTGCCCAGCTCGTTGAGGACCTCGCCCTCGCCGAAGCGGTTGCCCTGCCGGCGCTTGAACGTCAACGCGAGCCGCAGGAACCGGCGCGCTCCCGAATAGTCGCCGAGCCGGGCCCGCACCGCCCCAAGGTGACCGAGGGCGTTGCACAGGCTGTTCATGTCGCCGATCTCGCGGGCCAGGCGCAACTGCCGCCGCGAGGCCAGCCGGGCCTCCGCGTAGCGACCCGATGCCAGCAGCAGAAACGCCTGATTGTTGAGCATCGCGATGACCTCCGCCGGCTGGTCACCGCCGGAGACAAGCGACAGTGCCACGGCGGAGTGGGTCATGGCGGGAGCTAGCTGCCAGTTCGCGCCGTACGCGACGGCCAGATTCCGGCGGACCGTCGCCTCACCACGCCGGTCGCCGAGCCGTTGACGCAGTCGGAGCGCGACCTCCATCAGCTCAATGGCCTCCGGGTACCGCCCGAGCCGGAAGTAGCCCGAGGAGAGGTAGTTGCGCACTGTGGCGATGGCTCCCGCGTCGCCGAGCTGCTCGGCGGCGCCCAGCGCGACGGTGTGGGTGTCCACCAGCTCGTCCAGGTGGCCGTGCCTGAACAGATAGAACCAGGCTGTGCGGGCCAGCTGCCAGCAGCGTTCCAGGTGCCCCTCGTCGGCGGCCATCCGCACCAGCGCCGGAAGCGCCGCGCGGTTGGCGTCGAACCAGGCGGCACCATCCGAGACGGACGCCCGCACCAGATCGGCTCGGGGAGGTTCCGGCAGCACCAGGGCGGATCGGCTGGCCACCGGCTCCATTCGACTGGAGATGGCGTGGGCCACGTGCAGGTAGTGATCAAGGAGTCGGACGGTGGCGGCCGTCCGGCTCGCCGCGGTCTCGCTGGTCCCCAGCAACTGCCGGGCGTACTCGCGCATCAGGTCGTGGAAGCGGAAACGGCCGGCCTCGGGCTCGTCGACGAGGTGCGCGTCGACGAGACTGTCCAGTAGGTCCTGGGCGTCCGGCAGCGGCAGGTCGGCGACCGCCGCCGCCGCCCGATCGTCGAAGAAGCCCCCGGGATGCAGCGCCAACAGCCGGAACATCCGCTGTTGGTCGACGTCGAGCTGTGCGTACGACAGAGCGAAGGCCTGCCCGACGGAGCGTTCGCCGGCCGACAACTCGGTCAGGGTGTCCCGTCCGGTGGCGAGCCGGTCCGCCAGGTCGCGGACCCGCCACCGAGGCCGGTGCGCGAGTCGGGCACCCGCCAGCCGGATGGCCAGCGGCAGGTGCCCGCAGCGGGTGATCACCTCGATGGCCGCCTCCGGCTCGGCGTCGACCCGGTCGGTGCCAACCACCCGTCCGAGCAGTTCCACCGCCTCCTCCGAGTCGAGCACGGCCAGCGACGACGGCTTGCCACCGTCCAGACCGGTGAGCCGGCGGCGGCTCGTGACCAGGGTGAGGCTGTCCCGACCGCTGGGCAGCAGCGGTGCGACCTGAGCGGCGCTCGCGGCGTTGTCGAGCACCACGATCGCCCGGCGTCCGGACATTCTGCTCCGCCACAGGGCGGCACGTTCGTCGGTGTCGGCGGGGATCCGGTCACCCGGAACACCGAGCTGACGAAGCAGCGTGGCAAGGGCGACGGCGGGCGGGATCGGCTCCCGATCGCTGTGTCCGTGCAGGTCGATGAAGAGATGCGCGTCGGGGTAACGGTCCGCGAGCGCGGTGGCGACGTGCACGGCCAGCGTCGTCTTCCCGCTGCCCGCCATGCCGTCGACGAGCTGGATCCGGGCGTCGTCTTCCTCGATCTCCTTCACCAGCCGGGCGAGCGTCTCCTGCCGTCCGATGAAATCGTCGATCGCCCGGGGCAGTGCCCGGACCGGGGTGAAGGTCCGCTCCTCCGAGCCGCCGAGTGCCAGGTCACCGGCGAGTACGCGTTGGTGCAGTTCCTGAAGCTCGGCACCGGGTTCGATACCCAGCTCGTCGGCGTACAACCGCCGGCCCTCACGGTAGACGGCGAGCGCGTCGGCCTGCCGACCGACCGAGGACAGGGCGAGCATCAGTTGGCCACGCAGACGCTCCCGCAGGGGATGCTGGTCGACGGTCTCGGCAAGCTCCTCGATCAGTTCGGCGGCCCGCCCGAGGCGCATCTCGACGTCGACGCACTCCTCCAGGGCGGTGAGGCGCTGCTCGTCGAGCGCCTGTGCGCGGCGGCGGACGCTGCGGCTGGGGATGCCGCCGAGCGCCGGCCCTCGCCAGAGCGCCAGGGCCGCCCGGAACAGCTCACTCGCCTTGTCCTCCCGGCCGGCCGCGACGGCGGTGCGGGCCGCCTCGACCGTACGCCCGAAAACCTCGGCGTCCAGGACACCCGGGGCGGTCCGGACGCCGTACCCGACGGGATCGGTGATGATGGTTTCCGGTGCCAGCCCCAGCTCGGTGAACCGGCGGCGCAACCGCGACACGCAGGTCTGCAACTGAGCCCGGGCGGTGGCTGGGGGATTGTCCTCCCACACGGCGTCCACCAACTCGTCGACCGGCACGAGGCGGCCGGCCCGCAACAGCAGCGTGGCGAGCACGATCCGGTCGCGTCCTGCGGTGACAGTGGACTCGCCACCGCCCACCCGCAGGGGCCCCAGGATCCCGAAACGCATCTACTCCCCCGCTTCACTGTGCAACTTCCAGCAGCGTAGTCCCGGTGTGACAGTTCGCTTCGGTCAGGCGATAGCGATCTGATAGCGGATCAACAGCGGTGCTCAGCACACTCACTGTGGGTTGTCGGTGACGGCATCCGACGGGGGCGGTGCGCCCGTCCCACCCCAGCGGGGCGGGCGTACCGATGTCGGCAGAGCACGGGCGACAGAACGGGCGCCGGGCGAGTTCGCCCGGCGCCCGTTCGCGTACCTGTCGGGTCAGCGGCGGCCGACGGTGAGCACCGGCTTGGTGACCTCGGCGAAGAAGTCGTTGCCCTTGTCGTCGACCACGATGAACGCGGGGAAGTCCTCCACCTCGATCTTCCAGACCGCCTCCATGCCCAGCTCCGCGTATTCGAGGACCTCGACGTGCTTGATGCAGTCCTGGGCGAGGCGGGCTGCGGGGCCGCCGATCGAGCCGAGGTAGAAGCCACCGTGCTGCTGGCAGGAGCGGGTCACCTGACCCGACCGGTTGCCCTTGGCCAGCATCACCTGGGAGCCGCCGGCGGCCTGGAACTTCTCCACGTAGGCGTCCATCCGGCCGGCCGTGGTCGGGCCGAACGATCCGGACGCGTACCCCTCGGGGGTCTTCGCCGGGCCGGCGTAGTAGACCGCGTGGTCACGCAGGTACTGCGGCATCGGCTCCCCGGCGTCCAACCGCTCGGCGATCTTGGCGTGGGCGATGTCCCGGGCGACCACGAGCGGCCCGGAGAGCGAGAGGCGCGTCTTCACCGGGTACTTCGACAGCTCCGCGCGGATCTCGTCCATCGGCCGGTTCAGGTCGACCCGGACGACCAGCTCGGCGTCGAGCGCATCGTCGGTGATGTCGGGCAGGAACCGCGCCGGGTCGGTTTCGAGCCGCTCCAGCCACACACCCGACGGGGTGATCTTGGCGACGGCCTGGCGGTCCGCCGAGCAGGAGACGGCGATCGCCACCGGGCAGGACGCGCCGTGCCGGGGCAACCGGACCACCCGTACGTCGTGGCAGAAGTACCGCCCACCGAACTGCGCGCCGATGCCGAAGTTGCGGGTCAGCTCCAGCACCTCCGCCTCCAGCTCCAGGTCGCGGAAGCCGTGCGCGCTCATCGAGCCGGCGGTCGGCAGCGCGTCGAGATACTTGGCGCTGGCGTACTTCGCGGTCTTCAGCGCGTACTCGGCGGAGGTGCCGCCGATGACGACGGCCAGGTGGTACGGCGGGCAGGCCGCGGTGCCGATCAGCCGCAGCTTCTCCTCCAGGAACTGCATCATCCGCGTCGGATTGAGCAGTGCCTTCGTCTCCTGGTAGAGGTACGACTTGTTGGCCGAGCCACCGCCCTTGGCCATGAACAGGAACTTGTACGCGTCGGGGTGCCCGTCCGGGTCCTCGGCGTACAGGTCCACCTGGGCGGGCAGGTTGCTGCCGGTGTTCCGCTCGTCCCACATGGTCAGCGGGGCGAGCTGGGAGTAGCGCAGATTGAGCTTGGTGTACGCCTGGTAGACGCCCCGGGAAATGGCCTCCGCGTCGGCACCGTCGGTCAGCACGTGCCGACCACGTTTGCCCATCACGATGGCGGTGCCGGTGTCCTGACACATGGGCAGGACACCGCCGGCGGCGATGTTGGCGTTGCGCAGCAGGTCCAGCGCGACGAACCTGTCGTTCGGCGAGGCGGCCGGGTCGTCGATGATCGCCCGGAGCTGCGCCAGGTGCGCGGGGCGCAGGAAGTGCGCGATGTCGTGCATCGCCTCGGCGGTCAGCGCGGTGAGCGCTGCCGGTTCCACAGTGAGGAACCGACGGCCTCCCGGGCCGTGTACGACGTCCACGCCCTCGTCGGTGACCAGGCGATAGTCCGTCTGGTCGGGACCGGTCGGCAGCAGAGGGGCGTACGAGAATGCGGCGGCACTGCTCATGAGCGGCAAGCCTAGGGCAGACCGGTCGATCACTCCCACCCGCCGGGCGGGTCCTGGGACGCCGCTCTCATCCACCGGGCGCGCCGGGCCCGACCGCCATCCGGATCATGAGGCGGACGGCCCGCTCAGCCGTCCTTGCCGCCACCCGGGTCGGGGCAGAGTTCCCGCTTCGGCCCGCAGTCGTCGTCGTTGTCCGGCCCGCCGGGGCCGGGGCCGCCCGGCCCGGGATTCCCACCATCGTTGGGAGGTCGGGCGGGCGAGTTTCCGGACGCGCCGAAGCGGACGTACCCGATCTCCCGCCCCTCACCGATGATCATGCCCTGTGACCCGACGGCGAGGGCGTTCGCCGAGGTACGCAGAACGGCCAACTCCCGGCCGGTGCGCGGGTCCAGTGCCGCCAGCCGGGACGGCTTCTCGTCGGCCACCACCGCCGCGTACGGGGTGAGCGCGGCCCCGGCCTTGCCGCTGGCCTGCCGCGTCCAGAGCACCTTCTCGGTGCCCAGCTCACGGGCGATGACGGAGCGTTTGTCGGCGGCCCGGAACACCGCCGAACGGTCGTCCACCGCGATCAGCTTGGTGCCCGGCTCACCGACCCAGAGCAGCCGGCCGTCGTACCCGTCGATGACGGTCTCGCGGCCGTCCGGTGCGACGCCGATCAGCACGTTCCGCGCACCCTGCGGGTCCTCGCGTTGCACGCAGCCGGCGGAGTCGGCGGTGCGCAGGTTGATGCCGGCCCGCTGCCAGGCCTCCTGCCCGGTCGCCGAGTCCCGGGCGGAGATGGCGAAGTAGCAGGTGCCGTCCTGGGATCGGGCGGAGATGCGCAACAGCCGGCCGCCCACCACGGAGAGCCGCTCCTCCCGGCCGGGCTCGACGTTCTGCAGCACCCGACCGGTGGCGGTGTCGACCACGTGGACCCGACCGTCGACCGGGAAGCCCAGCAGCGGAGGTGCGGCTTCCGCCCCGGCCACGCCGTCGTCGATCCGGGTGGCGGTGAGCCGGCGGGTGCCGCGCAGACCCGGATTGTCGGCGAGCAGGCCGCTGTGCACCCCGGGCAGGAAGGCCGTCCAGAGCGGCGTCGTGCCACGCGGGTCCCAGGCGCTCAGGGTGCAGTCGGTGGCGTCCGTGCAGCTGGCGTCGAGGAGCAGGTTGCGGTACGTCCAGACGGCCACCGCGTCATCGTCACGCCGACGGGTCACCCCGGTCGTCGGGTCGAGCAGCTCGTACCCCTTGACCAGGAGCTTGCCCACGGCCACGACCGGATCCCGGTCGCCGCCCGCGACCGCCGCCCAGTCCGCCTTGCGCTCCCAGAGCTGGGCACCGGTGGCCAGGCTGCGAGCCTCGACCCGGGTCCGCTGCTCGACCACCACGGCGTCGCCGGCGATGGTCACGCTGCGCGGAGTGCCGCCGACCCGTTGCTGCCAGACCACGTCGGGCTCGGAGATGGGTTCGCTGCGGTCCACCCAGTCCCACAGGCCGGGGAACGGGTTCCACACGCCGGTCGCGGCGAGCGCGACGACCACGGCGAGGCCAAGCAGCAGCCCACCGCGCACGCTCCCCTTCGCCACCCGCACACCGTAGCCACGATCACGGATCTTCCGTACGCCCGCGCCGCCGTGTCGCCGCGCTTTCTGCGCTCGGAGGTGTTACAGCGCCCTTCCGTCCAGCCGAACAGCGCTGCGCACCAGCGGAAGCGTGCGGTAGGGGATCTGCTCGGCCAGCGCGATGATCGTCGAGGCCCGGGTGATGCCGGCGGACGAGACGATCTGGTCGATGACCCGTTGCAGGTCGGTGTTCGACCGGGCCACGATCCGGCAGAGCAGGTCGCTGGAGCCGGTGATGGTGTGCGCCTCCAGCACCTCGGGGATGGCGGCGAGGTGAGCGGTGACCGGGTCGTGACCGTGCCGCTGAGTGATCTCCAGGGTGACGAAGCTGGTCACCCCGAACCCGATCGCGGCCGGCGCGATCTCGGGGCCGAAGCCCTTGATGACCTGCCGCTCGACGAGCTTGTCCAGCCTCGCCTGCACGGTGCCCCGGGCCACCCCGAGCCGCCGGGAGCACTCCAGCACCCCGATCCGCGGCTCCTCGGCGAGCAGTTCGATCAAGCGCACGTCAAGCGCGTCGAGCTGTACATTCTGCTCACCATTCATGAGTGACGACCATACCGAATGCGCAACCTGACCAGCATTTCTGCCAACAGTTGCCCACTCGATGCCGGGCCAGCGATCCTCGCCTCAAGAACCGACCACGGCGGCCCACAAGGCCGGCCGGTACGCGAGGGAGCCCACCATGACCCAGGCGATCGACCGACCCAAGTCGACCGAGGACGTCGACGTCGACCGGCTCGTCGGCGCTGTCGACCACGACATCAGCCACGACCCGTTCCCGGTCCGGGGCCTCGACCACGTGCACTTCCTGGTCGGCAACGCCAAGCAGGCCGCCCACTACTACTCCACCGCCTTCGGCATGACCTGCGTGGCGTACCGCGGCCCCGAGCAGGGCTACCGGGACCACGCCCAGTACGTGCTGACCAGCGGCTCGGCCCGGTTCGTGCTGACCGGCGCGGTGCGCCCGGACGCCGAGGGCGCCGAGCACGTGGCCCGGCACAGCGACGGGATCAGCGACATCGCGCTGGAGGTCCCGAACGTGGACGCCGCGTACGCGCACGCCATCGCGCAGGGCGCCGCCAGCGTCGTCGAGCCGCACGACGTGACCGACGAGCACGGCACCGTCCGGATGGCCGCCATCGCCGCGTACGGCGACACCCGGCACACGCTGGTCGACCGGTCCCGCTACACCGGCCCGTTCCTGCCCGGCTTCGTGGCCCGGGGCCCGATCGTGGACCGGCAGCCGATGATCGACGCCGGCATCCAGCCGAAGCGCTTCTTCCAGGCCGTCGACCACGTGGTCGGCAACGTGGAGCTGGGCCGGATGGACGAGTGGGTCGAGTTCTACAAGCGGGTGATGGGCTTCTCCAACATGGCGGAGTTCGTGGGCGACGACATCGCCACCGACTACTCGGCGCTGATGAGCAAGGTCGTGGCGAACGGCACCCGCAAGGTGAAGTTCCCGCTCAACGAGCCGGCGATCGCCCGCAAGAAGTCCCAGATCGACGAGTACCTGGAGTTCTACCAGGGCCCGGGCGCGCAGCACATCGCCGTCGCCACCAACGACATCCTTGCCAGCGTCGACGCGATGCGCGCTGCCGGCCTGGAGTTCCTGGACACCCCGGACTCGTACTACGACGACCCCGAGCTGCGTGAGCGGATCGGCAAGGTGCGGGTGCCGATCGAGGAGCTGAAGGCCCGCAAGATCCTGGTCGACCGGGACGAGGACGGCTACCTGCTCCAGATCTTCACCAAGCCGGTGCAGGACCGTCCCACTGTCTTCTTCGAGCTGATCGAGCGGCACGGCTCGCTGGGCTTCGGCAAGGGCAACTTCAAGGCGCTCTTCCAGGCGATCGAGCGGGAGCAGGAAGCCCGCGGCAACCTGTAACACTTGCGAGCGTGACGCAACCTCCGTCGTACCCGACGCCGCCGGCCGGTGGGCCCCGACCCACCGCCGGCGGCTTCGCGCCGCCGCCCGGACCAAACCTCCAGGGGTACGCCCCGCGGTACCGCCATGCCGAGTTCGAGGGAACAGCCGTCGTTAAGGTGTCCCAGTGAGCGAGCGAAGCGGAGCGACGGCGTGAGTGTGCAACCCGGCTGGTACGTCGACCCCGCCGACACCGAGACCCGGCGTTACTGGGACGGCGAGGGTTGGCTCGGTGCGCCCATTCCCGTCGACGCGACTCCGCCGGACGGTCCGCCGCCGGCCGAGCCGCCGCCCGCGCCGGTCACCCCGGCCGCGCCAGCGGCGTCGACGACCCCCGAGTCGGCGACCGGCGCTCCGGGCTGGTCGCCCCAGCAGGGCCCACCTCCTGGGTACGGCCCGCAACCGGGGCACGGCCCGGGCTGGGGACCACAGGCCGGCCCTCCCGGCTGGGGCCCGCAGGGCGGTCCGTCGGGCTGGGCACCACCGGGTGCCCCTCCCGGCTGGGCGCCCCCGGCCGGTCACCCCGGCTGGCCCGGACGTCCGCCGGAGCCGCGACCGCACGGCTTCAGGTTGGCCGGCTACGGCCGTAGGTTGGTCGCCCGGCTGATCGACTTCGGTCTCGTCCTCGCACTGAACGTGGTCGTCAACGGCTGGTTCGTCTGGCGCTGGGCGCAGGAGTGGGCGCCGTACTGGCAGGAGGTCTTCCGGCGCGCGTCGCGCGGCGACACCTCCGCCGACGGCCTTCCGCTCCCCAGTGAGCAGGCGAATTCTCTGCTGGTGGCGATCCTGCTGATCGCCACCGCGCTCTGGCTGGCGTACGAGGTGCCGACGATGGCCTCCGGCGGGCAGACGGTCGGCAAGCGGGTCATGCGGATCCGGGCGGTGCCGATGGCCGCCGACCAGCCGCTGGGCGTCCGCCGGGCGCTGAGCCGTTGGAGCACGATGGGCCTGCCGACACTGCTCTGGTACTGCGCCGGGCTCGGCCTGGTGCTGCAACTGGTCGACGCCCTCTCCCCCCTCTTCGACCACCCCCTGCGCCAGGCGCTGCACGACAAGCGCGCACAGACGGTGGTCGTCGAAGTCCCCCAACACACCGACACCGTCCCCTCGAACGACCGTAACCAGCCCCCGGGAGACACCCCATGACCGACTCCGGACGTCACCAGCCGGCGCTGCGGCTGACCCGCGTCGACCTGGACGCCCTGCCCAGCTACGTGCCGGGGCGCAGCCCCGCCGACCTGGCCCGCGAGTTGGGCCTGCCGGAGGCCATCAAGCTGGCCAGCAACGAGGTGCCGTACGGCCCTCTGCCCGGCGTCGTGGAGGCGGTCACCGAGGCCATCACCACCTCGCACCGCTACCCGGACATGGGCGTGGTCGCGCTGCGCGACGCGCTGGCCCAGCGGTACGGGGTGGACGCCGACCGGATCGCCACCGGCTGCGGTTCGGTGGCGCTGGCCGAGCACCTGGTGCGTGCCACCTGCCTGCCCGGCGACGAGGTGCTCTACTCGTGGCGGTCCTTCGAGGCGTACCCGATCATCGTGGCGACCAGCGGCGCGACCAGCGTGCGGGTGCCCAACGACGCCGGGCACGGGCACGACCTGGCGGCGATGGCGGCGGCGGTGACCGACCGGACCCGAGTGATCTTCGTCTGCAACCCGAACAACCCCACCGGTACGGCGGTACGCCGCGCCGAACTGGACCGGTTCCTCGACGCGGTGCCGGACGACGTGCTGGTGGTCATCGACGAGGCGTACCGGGAGTTCGTCACCGACGCGGAGGTGCCGGACGGTCTCGACTACCTGGACCGGCCGAACGTGGCGGTGCTGCGCACGCTGTCGAAGGCGTGGGGGCTCGCCGGGCTGCGGATGGGGTGGCTCGTTGCCCAGCCGGTGGTGGCCGCCGCCATCCGCAAGGTGGCGACCCCGTTCTCCAGCAGCACGGCAGCTCAGGCCGGGGCGCTCGCCGCGCTGACCCAGGTGGCGGAGATGGAGCGCCGCTGCGCCCTGGTCGTCGCCGATCGGGACCGGGTCACCGAGGCGCTGCGCAAGTTCGTGCCCGAGGTGCCGACGAGCCAGGCCAACTTCGTCTGGCTGCCGCTGGGCGAGCGGGCCGTGGCGTTCGGCAAGGCGTGCGAGGCGCGCGGGGTGATCGTGCGGCCGTTCGCCGGGGACGGGGTCCGGGTCACCATCGGCACCCCGGCCGAGAACGACGCGTTCCTGGCTGCGGCCGAGGCCGCGCTGGCCTGACCGTCGCCGGCGGTAGCGCACCGACTCACAGGCAGGGAACGAGCGGCGGGCGGGCGGGCGGAGCACAACTGCTCCGCCCGCCGACGCCCCTAGGGCGCTCCGTCGATGACCGCCAGTCGCCACTGCGCCTCACCCTCGACTCCGACGGCAAGGTCGGTCGAGACGCCCTTGTCGACGAAGACCTGCGACAGGTTGGGCACCCCGTCGCAGGGATATCGCAGCGGAGCCGCGGTCTTCACGTCCAGTGCGATCCGGCCTCCTCCGGTGCAGACGAAATACACGGTGAAGCTGGCCCCGCTGGGAACGACATCTGCGATGGTTGCTTCCTTCTGCTCCACCAGCGGGCCGGCCAGCAGCACCCGGCCGGGCGGAAACCATCCCGTGGGCGCCTCAGTGGTGGGCGAAGGCCGACTCGGCCCGGTGAGTGCGGGCGGGTTGGTCGGCGCCGCCGATCGTCTCGCCGTGTCACCGGTGCAGCCGCTGACCATCAGCAGGGGGACGACCGTGCCGATGGCCAGGCATACGGCGGAACGACTAGCGCGCATCTCGCGTCTCCAATCCAGGCCCGACGAGCTTGCTGAACCTCACCTCGGTCGTCAAGCTGCGAGAAGTAAGCGCCGTTTGTCCAACTTTGCGTTGTTTCTGCCCTATCTTCCGAAGTAGCCGGCCGTGCCGAGGAGTCACGCCCGCTCACTTCGAGAAAACGGGGTAACGAACAGTGCGTACTGCCAAGATCTGTCTGGCCTGGGCGGCCGCAGCGGCGATGGTGGGCTTCCTCGCCGCGCCGGCCGCCGCCGCGCCCACCGACACCACCGACACCACCTTCGAGGTGCTCGCCGGCACCCTCGACATCGTCGCGCCGGCCACCGCCGACCTCGGCGACGGTGCCCCCGGTGGCGTCATCACCGGCCAGCTCGGCGTCGTGACGGTCACCGACTCGCGAGGTGCCGCCGACGCCTCCTGGGTCGCCTCGGTGACCGCGAGCGTCTTCCAGACCGGCGGCGGCTCACCGCCCGAGACGGTCCTCCCCGAGGAGATCGACTACTGGTCCGGCCCGGCAACGGCCACCACCGGCACGGGCACCTTCACGCCGGGGCAGGCCGCCGCCGGCGACGCCCAGCCGCTGTCCAGCGTCACCCCGCTCACCGCGTTCACCCACAGTGGCGGCACCGGGGGCAACACCGCCAGCTGGAACCCCACCCTGGACGTCAACGTCCCGCTGGACAGCATCGCGGGCGTCTACACCGGCACGGTGACACATTCGGTGGCATAGCCGCCGGGGGCGGTCGACCATCGCTGTCGCCCTCGCCCTGTTCTGCCTCGCCGGTCCGGGTCTGTCGACCCGGGCCGGCGCGGTCGAACCGGAAGCGGGATCCGACGACGGCACCATCGGGATCCGGTTGTGGGAAGCCCCGACCGAACGCCGCAGCGACCCCCGGGCGCTGCGCTACATCGTCGACCACCTACCGCCGGGCACCACAATCAGGCGGCAACTGCTGATCGTCAATCGCACCGACCAGACCCGTCGGGTCGACGTGTATCCGGCGGCCGCGACCCTGGAGGATGCGGCGTTCCGCTTCGGCGATGGTCGCGCCGAGAACGAGCTGACCTCCTGGGTCACCCTCGACGAGCGCTCAGTCGAGCTGGAACCGTGGGGAGAGACCCGGGTCCGAGCGACAATCACCGTGCCGCCGACCGCCTCGCAGGGCGAGCGGTACGGGGTGGTCTGGGCATCCACCGCCTCAGCCCCGCGGGCCGGTGGCGAGATCACGCAGGTCCACCGGGTCGGAGTCCGGATGTACCTCGACATCGGACCCGGTGGCGAACCCGCCTCCGACTTCTCGATCGGCGAGGTACGCCCGGCCCGCAGCCCCGAGGGCGAACCGTCGCTGACCGTCCAGGTCAGCAACACCGGAGGCCGTGCCATCGACCTGACCGGCGCGGTCATCCTGAGCGACGGTCCGGCCGGCAGTCGGGCCGGCCCGTTTCCGGTCGGGCAGGGCGTCACGCTGGCGCCGGGCGCCTCCGGGCAGGTCATCGCCCGACTCCCGAACACGTTGCCGAACGGTCCCTGGAAGGCGGAGGTGAACCTGGAGAGCGGCCTGGTGAAGCGGAGCATCGCCGCGCAGGTCACGTTCCCCGACGCTGGTCAGGTCGGGAAACGGGGCAATGTCGTCTCCCGGATGTTTTCCGGGTGGACCGTGGTGGCGACAGCAGTGGGGCTGCTGCTGGTCGTCGGCCTCGCCATGCTGGCCCGCCGGTCCCGCCAGTCCGGTCGACCTCGGCTTCGCACCAGCCGCCCGAGGGAGCACACCCCGGCCGGCCGTTGATCGCGAACGGGCCAGCCCGACCACCGTCTCCGACCGGCCGGTCAGCTCAGCCTGTTGCGGCGGGCGGCGAACCAACCGGCGACGATCAGAGCCGCGCCCAGGACGGCGAGGAGCAGCGCCGACCCGCCCGACCCGGTGACCGGCAACTCACCGCCGTGACTCGGCGTGGGCTGGGGCGGTGCCGTCGGTGTGGACGTGGGCGGCGGCTGAGTCGGAGGCGGTGTCGGCGACGCCGGCAGGATCTCGAAGGTGACGCCCGTGTCCGCCGACGGCTCGGCCCGGACGACGCCGAACCCCTGCGCCGAGGCGGGGCCGGCGGCCAGCACCGGCGACACCGCCAACGCCAGGCTCGCGGTGGCGGCGAGTGCCCCGCCCACGAAGTAGTTGGCTGCTGTCCTGGCCATGCGCCGACCCCTTCCACCGGGAACCTGAACCGTGAAAAACGTACCCTTTCATGACAAAGGGAATGGAATGGTTCGGTGTTCCGAGCCGGAAGACGCCACGATCAGGTGGCGGCCAGGATCACCGTCTCGCCGGTGTAGAAGTAGCGCCGGTCATCGCCGGTGGGGTCGACCGGCCTTCGGAGCCGCTCGATCGCGACGAAGCCGTCCTCGGCAGTCACCGCCCCCGGCGCCCAGCCGGTCCCGTCCGACCCAACATTGAGCGCGAATCGGGACAACTGCCTACCGGTCACCGGATCCAGCGTCACCAGATCGTTCGCCTCGGTCAGCAGGTGCACCCGGCCAGGCTGCCCCGCCAGCACCCGAGCCCCGTCCAGGCCCGCGGAGCGCCACAGCTCGGTGCCCGTACGCGCCGATCGACCCACAACGACCCCGTCGAGCACGGCGACGGACTGCTCACCGACCAGCGCGACGCCGGCCGGATCCAGCGCGGGAGCGGCGACCGGCGAACCCGCAGTCAACAACCAGCCCTGGCCGCCCTCGTCACCCGGCCCGGCGGTCCGCAACCCCAGACAGTCCGAGCCGCCGGTACGACAGCCGAGTGGCGTCACCACAAACCCGTCCGGGCCGCCCGGCGGTCGCCAACGCTCCCGCACCTCGCCCGTGGCAGCCTCCCGGAACTCGACAGTGGCCGCCCCGGCGCAGGTGTCAAGACCGATCAGCAGCCCGGTGGCGCTGGTGCCGACATCGCTGCGGCACCTGCCGGGCAACTCGACCCGCCACAGCTCCCTACCGCCGCTCAGCTCGACCCCACGCGCCTGGGCATCCCCGGTCACCACCAGCACGATCCGCCCGTCGGGAAGGTCGGTGAGCTGGAGCCCGGGCGCATCCCAGACGGTCGCCGCCCAGGTACGACGTACCGGCGCCGTGCTCTCGACAGGCTCCGGGCCGTCGGCTCGCCAGAGCACCCCGCCGGTCCGGGCGTCGAGTGCGACGAGCTGCCCGTCGGACCAACGGCTGACCACGGTACGACCGCTGGCGACCACCCCGGTCAGCTCCGCCGGCCACCGCCGGTACGACCAGAACGGGCTGGTCCGGTACCGGCCGTCGACCGGCCGGTCAGCGTAGACCTGACGGTGTGCGGCGTACACCCGCAGTCTCCCGTCGACGATCAACGGGGCGACCGGCAACCGACCGATCACTCCGGCGGCCGGTTGGGCCGGGGCCGGATAGTCGGCCCGCGCCACGGTGCTCACCTCTGCCGGTGCGAGGACCCGGTGGACGATGACCGCGACGGCTGCCGTCGCGAGCAGCGCCGCGACCGCGATCGCGAGCCGTCGCCGGCCTCTCGGGAACCTCATGCCGCACCTCCGCCCGGCACCCTACCCAGCGGAGAGGGCCGGACCCCGTTCAGGTCACGGCGAAGGCTGACCGCCCGGCGCTCAGGCGGCTTCGACGGAGCCGGCGGCACCGGCCGCGACGGCGAGGTCGGCGAGATCACGCCAGAGCGCCGCCTCGACCGCCCGCGCGGCCAGCCCGCCGAGCAGCAGCGCCACCACCCGACCGTACGGAGCGGTCGGCACCGCCTCGTGGGTCACTGTGACCGCTGTGCAACCCCGACGGCGGCGGCGGACCGGCCGCAGGCTCCAGGTGATGCGGTAGTCGGCGCCGGTGCCGGAGGAGCAGAGCACCAGTCGCTGCGGTGCGAGCGCCTCGACCACCAGGAACTCCTCGGTCAGCGTGGCGCCGCCCGGCTGGACCCGTTCCTCGCGCCAGGAGGTGCCCGGCCCGAACGAACCCGGGGTGAGCACCTTGATCGGGCCGGCTGCGGTCAGCCGGGCCGCGCGGCCGGGCAGGTCGGTCAGCAGACGCCAGACGTCGACAGCGTGCGCCTCGATGATCCCGGTAATCGCCACCGTCGACATGCCACCCTCCCGTGTCCCCGACGGTACGCGGAGTGAGGGCCGGACGGGGCCCCCGGAGCGGAATTTCCAACCCCCGGGGGCCACGCTGTCCGATTGGGCGGTCGCGTGGGGCACCGGCGGGGGGGGCGGGCCGCGCACCCCCCGGGGCGCCGCGCCACCACACGGCCCCCAACCGCCCCGGTCAGCGCTTCCACCACCCCCGGGGGCGGGGCGGGGGGGGGCGCGGG